>CAYTWK010000005.1:0-23737 GCA_964442095.1 uncultured Caulobacteraceae bacterium
ATGCGCATTTAATAGTTGATGCATGGGGGCAATCGCGCGCCGAATGGCTAGAAAACCGAAAAAAATTCGCCTAAAATAGCAATAAAACAGAAAGACAAATATGCTTACACTCCTTCCGACCACGCGGCTCAAATTTGTGCCTCTTAGTCTTGAAATAAAGAAGTCCTTTAACGCAAATCGTGCCCAGTTTGGCAAGGAATTTGGCCTTGCGGTTCCTGATGATTGGCCATTATTTCCAGAAGCATTCAGCGTCTTAGACGAAGAAGCATCTCAGACAATACCGCAAACTTGGGGCGGATATTTGTTTTTGAATTTTGAAGGCACAAAGATAATCGGCAATGGTGGATATACTGGCGAACCAGATGAAAATGGCCAAGTAGAAATCGGTTATGAAATTGCCCCCGAGTTTCAAAATATGGGCTATGCCACCGAAGCCGCTACTGAAATGCTGAGTTTTGCGCTTTGCAATGGTGCGCGTTCTGTAGTGGCGCACACTTTGGCCAAAGAAAATGCTTCAAACTCAGTTTTGAAGAAAATTGGAATGAAAATGATCAAAGAATTGCCGCATGATGAATTGGGCAAAGTTTGGCTTTGGAAAGTCGCTTAGCTTTTGGTGAGTTTATCCAATTGCGCCTGCATTGCCTTCATTTGATCTTGCATCAATTTTAATGCATCATCGGAAGATTTCGCGCCGGCTTCTTTTATTGCATCTGGAATAAATGGATTTGCTTGCGCCATATTATTCATTGTTGCCGCAGCTTTTGAAAACATATCAATATTGGCCTTCACTACACCGCTAAACATTTCGACTGGATCCGGAGTGTTCCCCAAAATCGCCTTTTTCCATTGATCCTGAGTTTCGGTGAATTGCTTTACGGACATTTCAAGATAAGACGGAAGGAAATTTTGCGTATTTTTCGAATAATGACCAATCAATTCGCGTAAAAACTCCACGCTCAATAAATTTGGCCCAGAATTTTCAGCTTCAAATATTATCTGTGTAAGGATTTGTCTTGTAATATCTTCGTCGGTCTTAGCGTCTAGAACTGTAAAATCTTTGCCTTCGCGAACAAGTCCGGCCAAAAATTCCAGAGTAATATAAGATGAGGAATCGGTATTATAGAGCCGACGATTTGCATATTTCTTTATGATTATTGGCTTTTTGTCTTCACTCATAACTAAAGTCCCAACTAAAGTTCTATGGCGCATTGCAAAAAAATGCTATAACTATATATCGCATCGCAGCATTGCATATGCAGCACTATTTATGCAAGAAGAAATTACTTTTGCGCCCTTAGCAAAAATTGCTTTGGGCATATTATAGGGGAAAATAATGGAAGAAATCGTAATTGTTTCTGCGGCTCGCACGCCAGTTGGCTCTTTCTTGGGCGCACTTGCACCATTAAAGGCGCATGAATTAGGCGCGTTTGCAATCGGCGCAGCCATAGAGCGTGCAAACCTTAGACCTACGGATATTGATGAAGTTATTATGGGCCATGTTCTAACGGCGGGCCAAGGTCAAAATCCAGCGCGCCAAGCAAGCCGTGCTGCTGGCGTTAAAGATGAAGCGCCAGCTTGGATTGTGAATCAAATATGTGGTTCCGGTCTCAGGGCCGTCGCACTGGGGGCGCAGCAAATACAAACCGGTCAAGCGCAAATTGTTGTAGTCGGTGGTCAAGAAAGCATGAGCAATGCCCACCATAGCGCGGCGGTTCGCACCGGAACAAAAATGGGAAATATGGCATTTATAGACACTATGATTAGCGATGGCCTAACAGATGCCTTTGGTGATTATCATATGGGAATAACTGCGGAAAATGTGGCCGAAAAGTTTCAAATTTCGCGCGCGGATCAAGATGAGTTTGCAGTTGGCTCACAAAATAAAGCCGAAGCTGCGCAAAAATCTGGGCGTTTCCAAGATGAAATCACTCCGATAACCATTAAAACTCGTAAGGGTGAGACAATTATCGAAAGCGATGAATATATTCGCCATGGCGCAACTTTGGAGGCCATGTCTGGCCTTAAGCCGGCTTTCAAAAAGGACGGAACGGTTACCGCTGGAAATGCTTCTGGTCTCAATGATGGTGCCGCGGCTTTGGTGCTAATGAGTGCGCAAAATGCAAAAGCGCGTGGCCTTACGCCGATTGCGAGCATTAAATCTTATGCAACAATGGGCGTAGATCCAGCAATTATGGGCACAGGGCCAATCCCTGCCTCAAAGCGCGCATTGCAAATGGCTGGCTGGAGCGTCGGTGACTTAGACCTAATAGAGGCCAATGAGGCATTTGCCGCCCAAGCAATTGCGGTCAATCGTGAAATGGGCTGGGACACCAAAAAAGTGAATGTTAATGGCGGCGCAATTGCAATCGGCCATCCTATTGGTGCGTCTGGCGCGCGTGTCCTTGTTAGCCTTATCCATGAAATGCAAAAGCGCGATGCCAAAAAAGGCCTTGCGACCTTGTGTATCGGCGGCGGCATGGGCGTGGCGCTTTGTGTAGAGCGATAATTAGATTGGTAATAAAGGCGCCCTAAGCAGCCGCCGATTGCAGCGTTTGCCAAGTGTGCTTGCACACGCAGGTAAACGCCACTTAGAAAGTCGGCGGCATGGGCGTGGCGCTTTGCATTGAGCGTTAACCTTAGGCACAAAATACATAGGCCAGTTTAATTTCTCCAAAACCTGTTGCGAATGGCAAGCAATTTGCTATTGTCCTTCTCTTGTCCAGCGGTGTCGCATTTTGTCCAAAATGCGCCGCAATTGGTTGCTATTGGAAATTGATGAAAACGCGCTGTGCCTTAAAGCAGAATAGATTGAAGTTCGCTGTGTGTAGCGCCTTATGCACATCTATGCTTTTGTTTGGCGGCAATGCTTTTGCGCAAAATAAATCGGCGCAAAATGCGGTTGATTTCAATTCATTATTTTCAACGCGTGAAGCACCTAAACGGCCAAATATATCGCGCTATGAGATTGTTGGTGGCGGCGGCTTGGTCATTGATAGATCCAATCCTGATGCAATTTTGATGCAATATGATGGCTCGAATGAAGTTTGGGTTCTAAAGTCGTATTCTGGACCTCGCGGTGATGAATTTTTGCGCAATGATATTTCAAATGTGGTCATACGCCTGACCACCTTTGGCGGCATTACATTGTTTAGCCCCGGAAACACAAATGGAAAAGCGGCCTCGTTTTCTGGTCCTGCGTCGCCGATCCAGCCGCTTGAGGCCAGACAAGCTCCAAGCCTACAGGCAGTTGTTGATAGGGCATTATATCAATTTAGCGGCCATATTTTGCCTGAATTGAGTATTGAGGCACCCGGTCTGCCATCAGTATTGGTGCAAGATGCACTTTTGTGTGCACATACAGCGGTTTCTTCGATTGTGCCTGCCCAATTTAATGTTCGCGGTAGGCGCTTTAAGCTGATTAGGATTGTGCGCGCCCCAAGACCCTATGTCATTTTGAGGCGGCTGGTTCTAGAAATAGGTGTAACGCCGGGAATTGGTTATTCTGGACGCCCCTCAAGCGCGGCCATACGCGATGCAATCATAAGCCAACGTTAAAAGAAAAAAGGCCGCCCATAATAGGCGGCCTTTGGTCTTTCATTGGGGAAGAAGACTAGCTTGTTGGGGCACGCATTACGGCAAGGCTATCAACGATGCCTGCGTTTGCAGCGCGCTCAGCTGGTGGAAGTGGAACCATGCCGCGGCCACGAAGATAGCCACGAGGGCCAGCTGCTCGCTCCGACAAAAATTCTTGTGCGAATTCTTTAATTCCTGGGACAAGACCGACATTCTGTTTCTTTATATAGAAATACATAGAGCGAGAAATGCCGTATGCGCCAGAAGAAATAGTGGAAAATGTTGGTTGAACGCCGCCAATAGTCGCTGCTTGAACTCTATCCATATTCTCCTCATAAAATGAGAAGCCAAAGACGCCCAATTGATTTGGAGAGCGCGTCAAAGCCTGAACGATAAGATTATCATTTTCGCCAGAGTCTTTCCATGCTCCGTCTTCACGGATTTTAGTAGCTAAAGCTTTGAATTGCGCCTCATTGTTTGAACGAAGATTATCCATTTGCGCAAAAGTGCGTGCACCAGATTCCAATACAAGCTCGGCGAATGCGTCACGGGTTCCAGAGGTTGGAGGTGGACCCATAACGTCAATCGGAAGTGCTGGAAGGCCTGGTGAAATTTGGTTCCAAGTTTTAAAAGGATTTGGAATCATGCGGCCACGGTGCGGAATTTGTTTTGCAAGCGCCATATATAATTGTTGCTTGGTAAGGGTGAAATCAGGGCCATTTTTAGAATTGGCTACAACAATACCGTCAAAACCAATTTTTACCTCAACGATTTCGCGTACACCAGAGCGTTGGCATGATTGGTATTCAGACAAACGCATGCGGCGCGAAGCATTTGTAATATCAGGAGAATTAGCACCAACACCGCGGCAAAAGATTGCCATGCCGCCACCAGTTCCAGTTGATTCAACTTTTGGCGCAGCAAATTTGCCGCCAGCGGCAAATTGCTCTGCAACCGCAGAAGAGAATGGAAAAACAGTTGATGAACCAACAATTGAGATTTTATTACGGGCAGCCTGCGCAATCGCAACCGATCCAATTAGGCCGAGCGCAACAAGCGCTGCAGTGGCTATTTTAAAAGAGTTTTTCATAATAATAATTCCTTCTTAGAAGCTGAATTGAGTGCGAATGTTGAAAGTATTAGCAGTTCCGTTACCGATTGGATCAGAGAAAATGCCATTAGGACCAACCAAGAAGCCTCTGGTGTCTTTGAAATCGCTATAGGCATAGGTTGCGCGTATCACCACAAAATCGGTCGGCTGCCAGAAAACACCCAAAGAAAGCGCATCAACTTTACCGCCGGCGGTGCGCCATGCAGTTGGAATAGTTGGTGCTGCTGCGCTTGGAAGACCCATTGCATCACCAGACAGATCCAATGTGTCCAAACGGCCAATAATTGCCCAAGCGCCATAGCCACCTTCTTGAAGCGGTGCATTTGGTTTTACGCCAGAGAATGTACCCGAAGACGCGCTATAGCCGCGAGTTTCGCCGGTTAAGAAATAAGATGCTTCAATGAAGCCGCCAGAAAAATCTTGGTCAACGCTTAAAGTTTCGGCCTTTAGCAATTGGTATTCACCCCAAAGAGTGAAAGAACCTTTTGAATAAATACCCTCAATGCCATAAGTCGTGTCTTTTTCGCCAATTGCGCCAGTTGAAAGGAAAGAAGTTCCATAATTCACTTGGGTTGGACGGCTAGAATAAGTATAGGCCGCGCTATTATTGCGGTCACGGAAACGAATGCTGCCGCCGATATGTTTTATATTGCCTCTTGCAGCCGAAAAGGCATAAGAACCACGAATTTCGCCCGTGCGAGTTTCAGTTACTTTTGCTGTCTCACCATTGTTTATGCTGTCACCATAAAAACCCGCTGTGACCTGCCAATTGTCCGAGAATTTACGGACATTAAAACCCATTAGACGTGAAGCACGGCCAAAAGTATTTGTAACCATTCCACGCTCATTAAGGAGGTGGACTGTCGATGACGTCAATCCATCGGCTGTGGTGTTAACATAATTATTACCAACCCACGCTGAAAGGCCATTGCCATCATATTGAAGATAGATGTCTTCCCAAGTCGCTTGTGAATTAAGAAAAGTTGCCTCTGCGCGAAAACGGAACACATTGTTGAATTTACCATCAACACCAAGGCGTGCGCGGCGTGCACCAAAGCCAGAATAGTTTTCGTCGCGGGTTGCTTGCCCTGTGCGCTCATCAAAATCGGCGTCAATTGCATAAGCATCGGCCATTAAGCGACCGCGCATTTTGAATTGGAAGTCACCGTAATCGGAAGTGTAACGTGGAACGCCAGTTGACCAATCAACACTAGTTGTAACAACCTCTTGCGCCATTGAAGCGCCGCCGGCAAGGCTAAGTACGCAAACCGAAGCCGCGCCAACCAATAAATTCTTTAATTTCATTATACCCTCTTTGCGAACATTTGCGCATTATGCGCCCCGTCCGAGAGCGCTATAGTGTCTTTTTAAAACAATAAGTTTGCACTTTTGTGACACTTATGTGAATTGTTAAGTGAAATTAATTTTGCGCTTCTGGCAAAAACCTATACTTGCCTATGGCTTAGCCAAGTAAATCTTCAAGGAAAAAGGCAGACAAATCCGCACGCCCCGAAAGCCCAGACTTTTGATAAATGCTTGTGGCCTGCGCGCGAGTTGTTTTTTCATTGGTGCCGCGAGCTTTGGCGATTTCGCGCAGACTTAGACCCTTTAAGAGCATAAAGGCAATTTCTTTTTCCGAGGCGCTTAGGCCCCATTCGTCAAGTTTTTTCGAGATTTCACTCGATAGGCCATCAATAAATGTTTTTGCTTTGTCGCGCCACAGTTTTGCCTCTGCCCTGTTTGCATCATTATTTGAGTTTGCGATTAATAGCTCGGCCTCGAGTTTGTTCTTCTTTACGAAAACGCCAATCAAAATAAAAAGAGCGCTCAAAATTGCAACAAATGCAATTATTCCTTCGATGACAAAATGCAAAATACTCGTGCCTTCGCGCGAATCTATCAAAAGATCTATGCCGACAAAGGCAAAAATAAGTGCAAAAACTGCCGCAATAATTAAGCGCTCTTTTTTATTCATGGTTTGGCCTATTTTTAGTCTTCATCGTTTTCTTCTTCTTCGGCTTCCTTGTCTTCGCCTTTGTCTTTTTCGCCTTTTGCGTCTTTACCCTCTGCACCTTCGTTTTCACCCAATTGAAGTGTTTGTCCAGCAATTTTCAGCGTTTTGGTTGTGGCATCATAATTCTGCGCCATGGCAAAGCCGCCAAGGCCCATAATGGCGATAAATAAAGCGCCGACCCATGAATAATTATTAGTGATGCCGTTCTCGCCATTATGTGCGGCTTTGGTTCCATTTATCATAGATAGTCCGATTGGATCTTTTTGAGTTATTGTATGAATTATAATTCCAAGAATATGCAATAGGGCAATAATCAAGAAAAGAGTTGCCAATATTTCATGGATTTCTTTTATGTCGTGCATTTTCTGTTCCGTTGTTGCTGTTGCCATCAAATAGCCGCTTATGCCGAGGGCGATGCTAATTGCAAACATTGTAATTGCAGCAAAACTCGAGGCTGGATTGCGATTGATTGTCGGCCTTTTATTTCCGCGTAAGATTGAAGCAAAATATTCAATTAGTTTTAATGGGTTCAATGAAAACGAGCTAAAGCGCGCATATTTAGTTCCGATAATGCCCCAAATTGCCCGAAGAAAAATAGCAAAAACCATCATAAAGCCCATAAGCATATGATAGGGGTATAAAGCTGCGTCATCGTCAGTAAACTTTGCTATTGAAAATGCACATACGAAAAGCAAAGCAAATATCCAATGGAAAAACCGTGTTGGAATATCGAAAACTTTGGCTTTATTATTGGTCTGGTCGGTCATAGTATATCTCCTATGCCGAAATTATTGGCTTTTCTTTGCAAAATTGAAATTGGGCAAATGCCCCATGCAAGTCAGATTCAAGCAGTTTTTAGTGCCTAATAGCAGCCTTTTCCTTGATAATTAAATGATTCGACTATTTTATCACTTGTTACAACAAAGCGGCGAATGCATATTGGCTGTTGCGCAATTGCAAAGCTTTGCCTTTTATCAAATAAGCCAGTTGGAAGAGCAACCGCTGCTTGCCCCAAGCCAATCTGGCCAGTTCTAAAGCGCCGATACCCACTTGGGCCAGCGGCAACACCTGTTGCCACCGCTACAGTTACGCTTGGATCAATTCCATTATTGCCTTTTCCAAAGTCTTCGAATTGCAATACTTCGCGTCCATCGGACAATTGCGCTCTAGATTGAGGAGGTCCAAAAGCGAGGAATACGCTGTCAACTGATTTTCCGACAAATCTTTCAGTGGTTATTTTTTGAAATGCTATGGCGCGGTCGCTGGTGTTTACAGTTTGGCAAGCTGTAATTGAAAGCGCGCTAATGCCGATTACAAAAATTGGCAAATGTCTTTTAATATTAATGATGGCCATATAATTTAATAGCAGCCATCGCCTGAATAATTAAATGATTGCACCTGCTTTTGCACATCAATTACAAATCGGCGAATGCAAATAGGAGGTGTATTATTGCCGTAAACATCTGGATAGGCGGTTCCAAATAAAGGAAAGCTTGCGCCAACGCTGCCGTAATAGCGATTGCCACGCGGGTAAAAGCCGGGGCCATAAAGACCACTACCATAGCCAGTTCCAATAGTTACTGCGCCTGAAGTGATTGCCCGTGTTCCAGTTTTTGTTGTTTCAAATTGCAAAACTTCACGGCCATCAGTAAGCATGGCGCGTGATTTTGGTGGGCCAAATGCCAAAATAACCTCGTCAACAGATTTGCCAACAAAGCGGGCGCTGGTTTGATCTTGGAAGTTTTTCGCGCGCTCGCTCATGCTTGTGGTTTGGCACGCGCTAAGTGTGATTGCGCTAATTGCCATTGTGGCGATTAAAATAGTTCTATTCATTTTGGACCTGTAATTTTGCATTAAAAGCAAGAATTGCCTTCCCATGCAAACCCTTCAACAATTTTTTGTTTCGATACTATAAATCTCTTTGCGCATTTTTGATGGCTTGTATAGACTGGCGAAATATTTGTAGTCGGCACATGATAGGTCTCGACAATTCTTTGCGGATTGCCGTTTTTATCGCGAACCACGCGAACACGACTTGCGGTCTCAAATGAAGTATAGGAATCGCCGCCCGAGGTTATTGTGCGCTCGTCTTTATATTGAACCACATCGCGGCCATCAGATAATGTATAAGATGATTCAGGTGGGCCAAATGCTAAAATCAATTGATCCACTGATTTGCCGACAAATCTATCTTTCATTTGGTTTTCAAATGCCGCCAAACGCTCTGGGTATGGAATAGTCTGACAGGCACTTAGGGCCAAACTCGCACCCAATAAAAGCGCCGAACATAAGCCAAATTTAGAATTTTTGCGCATTAAACTCTCCGTTGGCCTATATTATCACAAATTTAATATGAATTATAGCTGAACCGCGCAAAGTTAATGAAAGTTTAGTTTTGCATAAAAGCGGCAATCCGCTTTTTATTAAGTTCCAAAATTGCGGCGACTTTTTCGGTGCCAGCTTTTTCAGGGCTACCGCAATCGAATGGCGGCTCTGGGTCATATTCAAGCCCCAATTGCAAAGTTTTTGCTGCCTCGATTCCGGCAATTTTTGCGAAAAGCGTAAAGCCAAAATCAATGCCCGCAGTCACGCCGCCGCCCGAAATGCGGTTCCTGTCCTCTACTACGCGCGCTTTTACAAAATTCGCGCCATACTTTTCCAATTCATGGCCCCATGCCCAATGGCATGCTGAATCATAGCCCTTTAAAAGCCCTGCCGCGCCCAACACCATCGAGCCGTTACATACCGAGCAGACATATTCGGCATTATCGCCTTGGGCTTTTAGGAACTTTAAAAATTCAGCATCATTGATTAAAGACAATACGCCAATTCCGCCCGGCTGCACTAAGATATTCAATTGCGGACAATCATTAATCGCCGTGTTTGGCATAATCGCAAAGCCAGAATCAGTCATGACCGGCTCTAGAGTTTTCCAAATGTAATGCACTTTGGCGTTAGGTAAGCGCGAGAGGACTTGCGCCGGCCCAGTCATATCCAATTGGGTCATATTTGGAAAAACAATAAAACCAATATTCAATAGATTAATCCATCAATTTTTGCGTCAAATATGTATATTCGAGAGCGCGCCTTTTCGCACCCTCAACAAGGTTTGCCGCAGCGCTATGGCCGCCATCTATATTTTCATAATATAAATACGGCATGCCAAGCTCATCCATTTTTGCACCAAACTTACGCGCATGACCGGGGTGAACGCGGTCATCCTTGGTGCTAGTAACAATAAATGGCACTGGCGCTTTGGCTGACTTTTTAAGATTATGATAAGGCGACATTTTCTCTAGCCATGCACGCTCCTCTGGTATGCTTGGGCTTCCATATTCATCAACCCATGATGCACCCGCGAGCAATTTATCATAGCGTAACATATCCAAAAGTGGAACTTGGATAACCACCGCATTGAATAGGTCTGGTCTTTGGTTAAACATTACGCCCATTAAAAGACCGCCATTAGAACCACCCATAATTCCAAGTCTTCTTGGGCTAGTTATGCGCTTCGCAATTAGGTCTTCGGCAACGCCAATGAAATCGTCATAGATTATTTGACGCTTTGTCTTTAGGCCGGCCTGGTGCCATTCGGGGCCAAATTCACCGCCGCCGCGAATATTCGCAAGCACATAAGCGCCGCCGCGTTCAAGCCACATTTTACCAGTATAGGCCGAATAATTAGGCTGCATTGAAACTTCAAAGCCGCCATAGCCGTATAAAAGTGTTGGTGTTTGACCATTTAACGGCACGCCTTTCTTGCGCACTACAAAATAGGGAATCATAGTTCCGTCTTTGGATTTAGCTTCAAACTGGCTAACTTCTAGACCCTCGGCGCTAAATCTTGCCGCTTGGGCTTGGACTGTCAAAGGCTTTGCGTCAATATTCGCGGCATATAAAATCGAAGGCGGGGTTATAAAATCATTATAGCTATAGAATATTTCGTCTTGGCGAATACCGCTATCGGCAATTGATGCTACGCCATTTGGCGGCAGATCCACGCGCTTATAAGTCCATGAATTATTAGATGTTAGGGTATAGTTTCTGATTTCGCTTTTGACATTATTCATTATCTCAAGCACGAGGCCAGATTTGGTAATGCTGGCGCTTTCTAAAGCCTCGCGCGCTGCGGGAGTGTAAATAACATTTGGCCTAATTTCGCCGCTTGTCGCAATTAGTTCTTTTAGGGGCACGTGCAATAAAGTGCCGGTTGTGAAAAGTCTTGAAGAGCCACGCGGAGTCCAATCCTGGGCGATAGTAAAGAATATTTCATCGCCGCGCATTCCAATTATATTGTGCTTTAGTGGGAGCGCTAATTGCGAAATGCTATTATCATCATTCAGATAAAATGTAATATCAGTGAAAAATGTTGGGCTTCTGCGAAAAAAGGTTCGATATTTTGTGCCGTCGTCAATGCGATAGGCGCTGGCGGCAACATCTTTAATTTCGCCGCGGAAAACTTCTTTTGCATCTTTTAAGTCTTGTCCACGCGTTAATTTTTTAACGACAAATGGATAACCACTTTCGGTTAAAGTGCCTTCACCCCAATTTGTTCCGACATAAATATTGTCTTTGTCTATCCATGTAATATCGGATTTGGCCTCTGGGATTAAAAACCCACCTTTAACAAAGCTCTTGGTTTTGATGTCAAACTCACGCTTTTCATTTGCATCCTTGCCGCCATTTGAAAGTGATAAAAGACACACTGTATTCCATTGATCATTTGGATCAAGACAGCTTGCGCCTTTATAGACCCAATTCTTGCCTTCGTCTTTGGAGAGTTTGTCAAAATCCAAAATCGGCTCCCATTGGGGGGCATTGGCGCGCCAGCTATCGAAACTTGCTCTACGCCAAAGGCCACGAATTTGGGTTGCATCTTGCCAAAAGTTTGAAACATAGCCTTGCGAATAACCACCAAAAGTAAGCCTATCTTTGGCGCGCACAATTGCAAGAGCATCTTCTTCGAGCTTTTTATAACGAGGGTCCGATTGGAGCTTATTTAAAGAGCGAGTATTATTCTCACGCACCCAATTTAATGCCCGTTCGCCCTCAACTTCTTCGAGCCATAGATAGGAATCATTTTCAGCGATTTGGGTAGATTGGGCTTTATCGGTCTTGTTTTCAGTCATGCTTTCCTTATCCAAACTAGCGCAGGAGGCCAAAACAATACTCGTAAGAGAGGCCACAATAATTCGTTTCATTTTATTCCCCTTCATCTAATAATGGTTTTCCGTTTTCGTCGGTCAAATGTTTTGAAATAAAAATAAGATTGGCTACCCAAAACACCATATTAATCGCAACATCACCCCAAGCATTATAATAAACCCAAGTTTTTTCGGCAAAATTGCGCCAAACTATTTCATTTATTGCCCCAAGCATTAGATACATAATACCCGCGCGAATACTAAGGCCGCGCCAATGATTATCCGCCATATGGATTGCGCCATCAAAAAGCGATTTTAATAGGTTTCTTTTTATCCAAACTGAATAAAGCAATATTGCACCCATTGAGGTATAAATCATGGTTGGCCGCATTTTGATGAAAATGTCATTTTTTAGCCAGACCGCGAGCAATGAAAAAACTAGAATCATTCCAAAGCTAAAGAGAGCGATTGGTGAGACTTTTTTTGTTTGCCACCATGAATATGCAAACCCAAGCACTGAAACTGGCAAAAATATTATCGTAGCAAAGATTATGGGATTTGGCTGATTGGTTTTGGTTGCATATAAATAGCCTAGAAAAAATGCCAAAACCGGGCCAAGATCTGAAATAAGGCGGGTTATTGTTGGATTTTTTGGCTTTTTAATAGTGCCTTTTTGCTCTTGATTGTCTGGTTCGATAATTTCATTCATAAGCTTTGATAGCAAGCGGTGCAATTGCAAGCAAGTTTAGAAACACTAAAACCATGTTTAAGTATTATTCGGTTGTATAATCTTGAGAAGTTTGCATTATGAATTTATGGAAAAATCAAAATCAATAAGCCGCCGCTCAATCGTTAAATCTATTGGCGCAGCGCCCGTTCTCTTTGGGGCTAATTCAGCGCTCGCGGCGGGGCGGCCGACATCATATTCTCTAATCGGTAATCCTGCACCCGTTTTTGACTTGGCGAAAATCGGCGGCGGGCGCTTTAATAATGCTTCATTGCGCGGTAAAACCACGATAATTGAGTTTTGGGGCCTTTGGTGTCCAGATTGTCTATTGGATGCCGATAATGTTGCCGAGCTTGCTCAATTAGTTCGCCGCGAGCGTGGAATAAACTTTATGTCAATTCATACGCGCGGCCGCTATGGCCGTTGGGGTGATATAGGGACATATTTCGCCGAAAAAGGATTTTCCTATCCAGTTGCGATTGATGATGATAGTGCAGCATATCGCGCCTTTAAAATAGAATGGGTCCCTAGTTTCGTTATTATTAATTCACGCGGAATTATAGCGGATTATTCAAATGATTTGGGCGCGGGCGGCGGTATTGGCGCGGCGGGTCTTTTGGCTAAGGCAAAGGCTGTTGCAAGAAATAGGCGCTAATATTTCATTTTTGCCCTTGTTTTGCCAAAATTAAATCCGATATAATGTAAAACAAAAATTGGCAAAAGTAAAAACCGAAAAGTAAAAAAGTGGCACCTCTTCACCGCCCAAAAACATCTTTATTGCTGCTAGAATTGTCCGATGCGTTTCCGGGTGATGAGCCTATACGCATACGCGACATTCTCAAAAAGCTTGAAGGCCGTGCGTTTGGCCTATTATTATTGGCGCTTGCAATTCCGAATGCAATTCCGAATATTCCCGGTATTACAACGGTATTTGGTGCCTTATTACTTGCGCCTGCTCTACAAATGATATTTGGCGCAGGTCAGGTATGGCTGCCTAGGCAAATTTGCGAAATATCAATTGCACCATCGACTTTGCGGTTTGCGATTGGCAAATTTGTGCCAATTCTTGAAAAAATGGAAAAATGGGTTTTGCCGCGCGCCGAATTTTTGACGGAGAAGCCAGTTACGATTTTGCTAGGCCTGCAGGTTTTGGTGCTTGCCGGAATTTTAATTCTACCGATTCCATTTGCCAATATGATACCGGGTATCAGTATTGTATTATTGGCAATCGGCCTAATTCAGCGCGATGGACTTATGATTATCCTAAGCTCCATATTTTTTGCGATTAGCCTTTTATTAGCGCCATTGGGAATTGGGGCGGGCCTTGCTGCATTAAAATGGACTGTTTCATACATCGTTACTTTTGTGCAGAATTTAATCGGCTAGTTTTGTATTTGCCCCTTTAACCAATCGGCCATAATTTCATTTACTTCATCAGGTGCTTCTTGTTGCACCCAATGGCTTATTCCTGGCAGTTTCTTTAAGGTGAAATTCTCAACTAAATTTTCATAGCCTTCGGTCAATTCTATGCCTAGTGCGATGTCCGCATCTCCCCAAATCAAAAGTGTCGGCGTTTTCAATATTGGCAAAGAGTTTACCGAATTGCCCATCAAGGCCTGAAACGCTGCACGGTAATAATTAATCATTGCTGTCATATTGCCCGGTATTAAAACATTCTTTCGATATACGTCGCATACTTCGTCGGGGAAATTATCCTTATTGGAACAAGAGCCGCGAAACATTTTTGAAATTGCTTCGCCTTGATTAGCAGTCAATCTTGATTCAGGCAGCCAAGGGATTTGAAAGAAAAAAATATACCAAGACTTTTTGATTTGCTTCCAGGTTCGAAGACCTTCGCGCATTTTGGCGGGGTGCGGCACATTCATATTAATTAGATGCTTTATTGGTCGTTTTGCCATTATCGCAAAAGCCCATGCTACTGCTGCGCCCCAATCATGGCCGATCAATGTGATTTCGCGATTATTTGCGACCTTATCTATAAGACCTGCGACATCATCGGTTAATTCATCAATTGAATAATTGGCAATGCCTATAGGTTTTGAAGAATGGCCATAGCCGCGCAAATTAGGCGCATAAACCTCATAGCCCAGCGAAACTAAAAACGGAATCTGAAACCGCCAAGAAAAATTAGTTTCTGGAAACCCATGCAGCAATATAGCAATTT
Source organism: uncultured Caulobacteraceae bacterium (assembly GCA_964442095.1). Classification (GTDB taxonomy): domain Bacteria; phylum Pseudomonadota; class Alphaproteobacteria; order Caulobacterales; family Aquidulcibacteraceae; genus Pseudaquidulcibacter. Next base: position 14,755 of record CAYTWK010000005.1, read on the forward strand.
TAGAATTACCAGATCCAGCGCAAAGGGTCTCTAGTTTAATCGTGCCATTAGTTTTGCTATTAATTTCAATTATTTGTGTATTTGTATCCATTGGGTTGTTAAATCATAATAAATCGCAAATGTCACACAAAAAAGCGATTAGGCATATCTTAAATTATTTGTCTGAATGATGGCTTGCATTGGATAGCGAATATTTGATAATAGGGCTATTATATCTTTCACTTGGGGTAAAAAATGGCTTCTGCACCTTCAGATTCATCACACAGCGATTATAAACACGGCTCAATGGATATTTCCGAACAAACCTCAACCTTTAATGGCTTTATTAAATGGTCGATTTGGCTTGGGCTTTTGACAATTGTTGGTATTTTGCCACCGATTCTAATCTGGGGTTTTGATTATCCTTGGCTTAATTCCGTTTTCGCAGGCCTTTTTGTCGGGGCTGTATTGGGCGCATTATTGCGCATGAAGGCCGCATGGTATGTAACATTAGCGGGCCTAGCGTTTGTTGCGATTATTGGTGCCGGTGTCGCGGGTCTAGTTGGAATGTTTATTTAGGCGATAGTTTTCGCCAAGAATTTCTTTCTTAGAGGCTCTAGTTTCTTTAATTTAGGATCTTCGTGAAAGTTTTTCGGTATAATGAAAATTCTAGCGGACAATATTGGTAAAAAGGCAAAGGCCGCCGCACAAACCTTGGCAAATTCGACAGCAAAGCAGCGCAGCGACGCGCTCTTGGCAATGGCGCGCAATATTCGCGCTAATTCGCAACAAATTATTGCTCAAAATAAGATTGATTATGAAGCCGCGCAAAAAGACGGTCTTTCGAGCGCAATGCTCGATAGGCTTTTGCTTGATGAAAAACGTATAGAAGCTATGGCCGCTGGCCTAGAAGATATTGCGGCGCAAAAAGATGCGATTTTTGAAATCATGGAAGAATGGGAGCGTCCGAACGGACTTCGGCTCCAAAAGGTTCGCATTCCAATCGGAACTATTGGCATAATTTACGAAAGCCGCCCTAATGTTACCGCCGATGCAGGGGGACTTTGTTTAAGGTCCGGAAATGCGGTTGTTTTGCGCGGTGGCTCTGATGCTTTCTTAAGCTCGACCGCAATATCCAATTGTTTGCGCGCAGGCCTCAAAGAAGCAGGCCTCCCTGAGGACGCAATTCAATTTGTTCCAACCAAGGAGCGCGAAATGGTTGGCGAAATGCTTAAAGGCATGGGCGGCGCAATCGATATGATTATTCCACGCGGCGGCAAAACGCTAGTGGCGCGTGTCCAAAATGAGGCCAAGGTTCCGGTCCTGTCCCACCTAGAGGGGATATGCCATACTTATATACATAAAAGTGCCGACTTTCATAAAGCAATTGATATTACATTAAATGCGAAAATGCGCAGAACTGGTGTCTGCGGCGCTACCGAAACCCTATTGATAGATAAAGAAATTGCCCAAGAATTTTTGCCGCCTATTGCTATGGCGCTTTCTCAAAATGGTTGTGAATTGCGCGGCGATGAAACGGCGGCGTCTGTTTATCCAATGGCTTTGGCGAATGAAACGGATTGGCAAACCGAATATCTTGCGCCAATTTTATCGGTGCGGGTGGTGGATAATATTGAAATGGCAATTGCCCATATTGGCGAATTTGGCTCGGGCCATACTGATGCAATCATTGCCGAAGATGAAGAGGTGGCGGCAAAATTTCTAAATGAAGTCGATAGCGCGATTGTTATTCATAATGCCTCCACCCAATTTGCTGATGGCGGCGAATTTGGCTTTGGTGGTGAAATCGGAATAGGCACCGGAAGGCTTCATGCGCGCGGGCCCGTTGGTGCTTTGGGCCTTACTACCTATAAATATATGGTGCATGGTTCGGGGCAAATAAGGCCCTAGATGCGCGGGTGGCCTATTGCATATAGCGGCCAAAAAATTGGCATTTTGGGCGGCTCGTTTGATCCGGCGCATAATGGCCATTTGCATGTTGCGCAAACCGCCGCCGATTTATTGGGCCTTGATATGGTTTGGTGGCTGGTTAGCCCGCAAAATCCTCTAAAGAAAAACTCGAGCCCATTAGAAATGCGATTTGCCTCGGCAAAGAAGATTGCGCGCGGTCCAAAAATGGTGGTCACCGCTATCGAAACCGACCTTAAAACCCAATATACAATTGATAGTTTGCGCGCGCTCAAAAAGCATTATTCTGGTGTCAATTTTGTTTGGCTTATGGGCGGCGATAACCTCCAAGGTTTCGAAAATTGGAAAGGCTGGAAGCAAATTGTCGCCGAAGTGCCCATATGCGTGGTTTCGCGCCCAACCGCTGGGCCAAAGGCAAGACTTGGCCGAATAGCGCGCCAATTTGCGCACAAGCGCGTGCCATTGACTGCGGCAAATAAGATTGCATCTAAAAAGCCGCCAATATGGGTCTATGTGCCGGCAAGATTTAATACAATGTCTTCAACGGCTTTGAGGGCCGCCAAGTTGAAGTCTAAGAGTAATCAAGTATAAGACAATTATGACTGATGATGCGCCACAAATTGTGAACACTCAAACGCCATCAAACGACGACGGTCTTTTGCGCGATTGTTGGTATTTTGGTGCGGCCTCTGACGATATAAAACCCGGCAAACATATACGCCAAATGGTCTTGGGTGAGCCAGTTCTTATCGGGCGCACTATGACCGGTAAAGTTTTCGCAATGCGCGATATTTGTCCGCATCGTCTAGTGCCGCTTTCCGCAGGCAAACAGCTCTCGCATAATGGCGAACCAGTTATTGAATGCCCCTATCATGGCTGGCGCTTTGGCACTAATGGCGTGTGCCAGCATATGCCAAGCCTAATTGAAGGCAGTCCTTATGATCCGCAAAAAGTCAAAGTGCGCCATTATCCAACCCATGAGGCGCACGGGATTATATTTGTCTATGTTTCGTCAAACCCGCGCTTTTCGGGCGATGCCCCAATTTTGCCGCCCGATTTTGGCCTTAGGGCAGATAGGCCTAAATTTATAGTTTCCCAAACATTTAACGCGACAATGGATAATGCTGTGGTGGGCCTAATGGATCCTGCGCATGTGCCATTTGTGCATAATCAATGGTGGTGGCGGCCGCCTTCATCAGGACTTAGGGAAAAGGCCAAACAATTTGTGCCACGGCATTTGGGTTGGGCCGTAGAGCGCCATGCCCCAAGCGGTAATTCGGTTGCCTATAAATGGGTATTTGGCGATAATGTAACTACCGAAATTTGCTTTATGCTTCCTGGGTATAGATGGGAAGTAATCGAAAATGGCAAGGCACAATTTTTTACGCTTACCTGCCTTTTGCCGCTTAATGAAAACCAAACCCTGATTGCACAATTCACCTATTGGGATAATGCGCCTTTATTGAATTTGATGTTACCAATATTACCTGCGATGGGCCGCAAGTTTTTGGGCCAAGATGGCCATATGGTTGATTTACAAAATCAAGGGCTTGCGTTTCAAAAAAATATGCTCTGGATTGATGATATCGACATACAGGCAAAATGGTATCAACGCCTAAAGCGCGAATGGCGCGATTGCCATACTGAAAACCGCGAATTCAAAAATCCAATAGAGCCAAAAATCTTAAAATGGCGTTCTTAGAATTGGGTTTAGTGCAATAATTGCGGTTCTGCTGACGGCTCAAAAACCATATGCGCCACACCGATTTTTGCGGCAGTCTTGATTAGAGCGATAACTTCGGGCTCATAGCCTTCAATATCATCGCTTAAGGGAAGAGCATTTTTGACCCTTATATCGCGCCAGCCGAATTGGCCAAGGGTTTCGTCCAAAAGCAAACCAGCATCAAGGCCATCATCTAGGATATAATTATCCAAAAGCCCTTGTTGTGATAAATTATCGCAGTCTACAACCGAAATCATAGCGCAGCGGCTTCCTTTTGCAACTTTTGGATTATAACCTTCGGCAACAACTGTGCCGATAAGGATTATTTGTCCCGAAAATGAACTATTATCTAACATAATCTATGTATCGCAAGCGCCGCGCCAGTTGATTAAAGCATTGGCACTGGGTAAACGGCTTTATGGCACAAAAACCCAAAATCATCGGAATTAGTGGTGGCTCTGGCTCGGGCAAAACTACGCTCGCAAAGGCGATATATAAAGCCTTAGGTGATAAGAAGGCGGTTCTAATCAGCGAGGATGATTATTATAAAGACACCGCCACCTTGCCGGGATTCGGAGATCCCGATTTCAATTATGACGACCCAATTATTAGGGATCATGAGCTTTTATTGGCGCATTTAAATGAATTTGCGCGTGGCAAATCGTTCCATAAGCCAGTTTATGATTTTAAAAACCATTGCCGCTCTTCAGTGACAGAGGAAATAAAGCCCCGCGAATTTTGGATTCTCGAGGGGACACATACTTTAGTGAATGCGAAAATTAGAAGCGTGCTCGATTATAAAATCTATGTTGATACCGATGAAGATGTTCGCTTTGCCCGCCGGCTCGCGCGCGATATCACAGAGCGTGGCCGCACCGAAGAAAGCGTAATTGAGCAGTTTCATAAAAATGTTAAACCTTCTCATATTAGATGGACCGAGCCAACGCGTCAGTTTGCCGATATCATTATTGAAAATAATAATGATGATATTGATACACAATTTTCCCAATTTGACGCTTTAATTGATAAAATTATCACGGCGCTTGCAAGTAAATGAAGCGAATTTGCAAAAAGGCGCTTTAAGTTTTTGCTTTATTTTTCTATATTGTATAATGGTCTCTCAAACATAGAGATGATAATTTTCAACAAAATAGGGGTTAAGCTTGTCGCAAACCGAAGTAAGTGAAGAGCATATTGAAGATGGTGAAGGCCAAAAAGGCGACACGGGCCAGTGCGACCCTGCCACCGAAGAAGCTTTGGCGCAAAACACTATTGATGACGCTTCTGGTGCCGACACAAATTCTGAAATAGCTTTAGACGAAGCGCCTAAAGATGAAACCACAAGCGAGACCGAAAACGAATCCCAAAGTGAAACCCTTGAACTCTCCGAAAATGGCGAGATTGTGTGGAATAATGTTGCGATTGCGCGCCTATTACCAAACCAACAATTTCTATCGCCAAAATTCGAATTAATCGGCCCAGAGCTAAATCAAGAAGAAACCGCAAAAATAGTCACACAAAGGCTTGATGGTTGGTTGGTAGAAACAATTCGCACAGATCTTGCACCGCTATTTCGCCTAAAGCGTGCAATAGAATATACGGCGCCGATTGTGCCAGTTGTTGAAATCATTTCAAAAGCCAGTGATGAAAAGAACGCAACTGAGGCGCAGGCCCAAGATTTGAAGCAAGAATCTTTAGTTGAAAATGAAGCCAAGGAAAATAGTTTCGATAAGGATGTTATCGAAGAAAGCACTATCGACGAAAATAGCGCTGAAATTAAAGATGCCTCAGAAAATTCAAATGCAGACAATTCAAAAGATGAAATAGTCACCGAAGAAAAGGGTGCAAAACAGCCAGCAAAGCCCTCAAAGCCAGTGCGCCAGCCGCCAAAAGAATTTACGGCAGCTGCAAAAGAAATCGCGCAATTGGTTTTTGATAATTGCGGCATACTTGAAAGAAGCCAAGTCGAGACTAAGATTTCGGCGCTAAGTCAGGACAATCGCCGTGAATTGCGAGCAGCCGGCATAAAATTTGGCCGCAATGCTATTTATTTGCCGCTACTTCTAAAGCCAAAGTCGGCGCGTTTGAATGTAATTCTTTCTAAATTGAGTAAAGGTGAAATTGGCACAGGCCCGATTTTATTGCCGCCTATTGGGGTTACTTCGTTTGAAGCCCAAGAAGGGTTTGATGAAAAAGATTATTTGTTATGCGGCTTTCAAAAGCTTGGGACACGGGCAATTAGGCTTGATATTATTGATAGAGTTATTGATACTTTATTTGAAGCTGCCAAAGACGCCAAAACTGGTTTTGAGATGCCAATAGCTGTGGTCTCTCTCTTGGGGGTTTCCAATGAAGCAGCACAAAATATCGTAAGCGCACTTGGTTGGAGCTGTGAAGAAGCTGAAGATGGCGTTAAAAAATGGCGCTTTAGGCGACCTGCCATAAATTATAAGCGGCCTCAGAATTATCGTGGCCCAAAGCCTGATGGCACTAAAGATGAAAGTGCGCGTTCTGATAGTGCCAAAAAGCCGCAAGGCCGCGGTAAAGACATGCGTGGCCCAAGGCCACAAAACCAAGGATTTAAGAAGAAGCATTCTGATAAGGGTGAAAAAATGCGAACACCGCGTGATTATAGCGCCCGTCCAAGTCGCAATATCGAAGACAGCCCGTTTGCAATTCTTGCGAGCCTAAAGGCTGAACTTCAGAATAAAAAGGAATAATGGCGAATTTAATTGCAATTTGGGCCTGACTGCAAAATAGCTTTTGTTTGGCCATAGCTATGCTTGACCTTTTGTAAAATATATTTCAAAGCGCGCATGATTATGTAACAAATTTGGCAGTTTGGATTTTTGCCAATAGTTGCATCAAAAAGGGAATATCTTGGAATGACGTATATCGTTACTGATGGCTGTGTGAAATGCAAATATATGGATTGCGTCGAAGTATGTCCTGTAGATTGCTTTTATGAAGGCGAGAATTTCTTGGTAATTCACCCTGATGAATGTATTGATTGCGGTGTCTGTGAGCCAGAATGCCCGATTGACGCAATTCGCCCTGATACCGATGATACTCCTGATGGAAAATGGCTAAAGATTAATACCGATTATGCGAAAATTTGGCCTAATATAACTACCAAAGGCACGCCTCCTGCTGATCGCGATGAATGGGCCAAAGTCAAGAATAAATTTGAAGACCATTTTTCACCAAAACCAGGCACCGGTGACTAGATTTTCGCCAATCGCTCGGGTTCGAATTCTCTAAATAAATTAATGCCTTGTTAATGGCGCTTCACAAAGCCTCTTTTTTGTGCTATAAGGCTCTCATCTGGGACAATTATAGTTTTAGAAAGTGCATTTAACATTTAAGCTTCCACAATTTTCACTATTGCCTTTACCAACAATTCTATGTCTGAATGATTAGTGGGTTTTTGGGATTGATTGCTTTTTAGGCGCAAAGCGCCGCAATGCCCTGGTGTAATAAAGTGGCTATATTGTTAAAAGTGCTATTTGATTAACTTATTGGTGGTTTCAAAAGAAAATATTCGAATTTAAAATAGAAACTGAGTGGCAATTTGTTTTGCAATTCAATTTTGCTCTATAGTTACTTTATGTAGCTTTATTGGTTTGGCACTTGCTGTCGAAACTGGCTTTATTTGCGAATAATTTTCTCTTTGTTGCCCCTTATGGGAAAGATTTTTATGAGCGATATTGAAACTGTCGAAGGCTTTAAAGTAGATGATTTTGTAGTTTATCCCGCACATGGCGTTGGTAAAGTTATTGGGATAGAGACCCAGACCGTAGTTGGTATGACTTTAGAAGTTTATGTGATTGCCTTTACTCAGGACAAAATGACTTTGCGGGTTCCTGTTAATCGCGCTGCGACTTGCGGCCTTCGTGGTCTTTCAAGCCCGGTAGTGGTTGGCGATGCTTTATATACTCTAAAGGGCCGCGCGCGAGTAAAACGCGCTATGTGGAGCCGCCGTGCACAAGAATACGAAGCCAAAATCAATTCTGGCGACCTTATTTCAATCGCCGAAGTGGTTCGCGACCTTCACCGTGCCACCGAGCAACCGGAGCAATCATATTCCGAGCGTCAGCTTTATGAAGCAGCTTTGGATAGAATGGCGCGCGAATTTGCGGCAATTGATTGCTGCGATAAAACCGAAGCGATTGCAAAGCTATCAGAAACCTTGGCATCACGTTCAGTCGCTGCATAGTTTTTTAAGATCTACAAATTTGGGCGGCCCGAAAATTGGGTCGCCCTTTTTATTGCTTGATTATAAATTCAATTTGTTCGGGGTGATCTAGCCAAATTTGCGGCCCGTGCGCCGGAAAAGTTTTGGTTTTGGATTTTGTTTGCCGTTCGACTTGGGGCGGATTTACGCGCCCGCGAATTCTTATGTCGCGCCCCTCCAAAGCCAGTATGGAATTAATGCCGCCTTGCCATAATTGCCAAGCACGCATTGGAATTAAGGCGGCCACGGATTTGCCTTTATCGCTGCCAAAATATAATTTTATAACTGAAGTGTTCTGCTCTATCGATATGATCTTACCTTCGATTAATTGAAAACTACCCTCGGCGCCAATCAAGGCTTCGGGGGTGGCAAAGCGAACTTGATAGGCACTATTATTCCAAAGCCCGCGCCCGGCTCTTCTTGCTTCTCTTTCGGCTAGCCAAAAATCCTCGATACGGGCGCGATTGTCTGCATAGGTATGAACCCGTGCATTTCCCGACCTTAGCATTTCTATATTTGCCCAAATCGGCTCGCTTAAAATTCCGGTTGAAATAAAGACTTGCGCCAAAGCGCGGCCCGACCTATCGCGACGCATGCCGCCATATTTTAGCTCCACGTCTTTGCCGCCAATAATGGCATTTAGCGCGGCGCGCGCCTCAATTCCGGCATTGTCGCCCGTTCGAATTCGCGGCGCTTCGATTTGTGCCATTCGCACCACTAGGCCAGAATTTAAGACAAAACTGTCGCCATCAATAACGCGCGCGACTTTGCCCCTTTCACCACCTTGCCAAAAGGGGGCGAGGGCTAGAAGCAGCAATATCGATAATAAAACAGGAAACGCGCGAATATGCATGCTTCATGATAAAAACCGCCGACACCTAATGCAATAGCAATGTCAAATAAATGCAAACACGCTTGCTTTTGGGATTCCTAATTTGTAATCCAAATGCGTGCGGCTCCTTAGCTCATCAGGATAGAGCATTCGTTTCCTAAATGAAGGGTAGGGGGTTCGAGTCCCTCAGGAGCCGCCATAACCTCATTTTTTACCAATGAAATCAATAATTTAAATTCTGCCTGAGATGTAAATCCACGCAAGATATTATAAAATAAGGTCAAAT
>CAYTWK010000006.1:0-23684 GCA_964442095.1 uncultured Caulobacteraceae bacterium
TGCCGCAACATCAGGGTTTGCACCCAAAGCCGCCAATGCCGCACCAACTGGGGTTTCGTCTGAACCAACAATCGTAATATTATCAATCACGCTTGCGCCTTTACCGTCAGACGCTTCAACTTCTATGGCAATTGCCGCCAAAGCTGCATCTTTTGCATTCTTATCAGCAGCTTCACCAGATGCAACAACAGCGCCGCCATTGTGACCCAAAGATAGCCAAGCAAATTGCGATTTCAATTTATCGCCGATTGAAGTAACCCAAGCGGGAACCGCCACTTGCGATGTTGCCGCAGACGGAGCGCCAGCTTTGCCGGCATAGTGATTGAAACCAAACCACGCCAAAGCAGCAATACCCAAAAGCAAAAGCAAAGGCACCAAAAAGCCGTCTTTCTTCTCGCTAGTAATGCTAGCAACCGCATCTTTCGCGGCCTCTACGCCATCATTCGCAATTTCTGCCGCGCCTTTGGCAGCATTTCCGGCCATTGCCGCCGCACCGCCAACTACAGCTGCGCCAGCACCAAGTGCACCTTTGGCAATATCAGCTGCACCTTTTGCAGCATCGCCAGCTAGGTCAACCGCACCCTCGACGGCATCGCCAGCAGCGCCAACTACGTTTTGTGCAGCATCTTTTGCCATATCCACAGCATCGCCGGCCAAATCTTGAACTTTGTCGATAGCACCTTCGGCAACATCACCGGCCTTGGCTGCAATACCGCCCAATGCACCACCAACCGCTCCAAGTGCGCCAAGTGCCGCTTTTTTGCCTTTTGCCGCAGTTGCCGAAGCGGTTCCAGCAACGTCTTTAACCGCCTTTGTGCCTTTTGCGGCAGTTGCGCTCGCGGCGGCTTTTGCAGTCGTCGCTGCACCTTTTGCCGCTGCTGCGCCTTTTGTTGCGGCTTTAGTAGCGGCGCCCTTGGCCGCAGTCGCACTTTTTGCTGCAGTAGCTTTTACGGCATCAACCGCACCTTTTGCAGCCTTAGTTCCTTTTGCAGCGGTGCTAGCGGCATTATCAGCCGCGGCTTTTACAGTTTTTTTGCCTTTTGCAGCGGCAGCGCTAGCGACCTTTTTTACTTCGCCAGCGACATCTTTTTTACTTGCCATATTCAAACTCCATTATAATTCTTGCCAAACCCATTTTTTTCGTAATGAAATGTTCTCTTAATAAAGTTTTACTTAACTATAAACTAGTTTCGTGTTTTGCCCCACCACTTAATAAAACCTAGAATCCCTTTATTTCAGATTCACATAAAATGTAAGTGGTTTTGCGCAAAAGACGCGAATTTATGGCGATTTTTGCAGATTAAGCAATACTTACCCTAAATTTGGGTTTTATTTTAGCTAAGTTTAGTTTATTGGCCTGTCCCCATGAGTGAAAAATCAAACAATAATCCATTTGAAACCGCAAAAACCCTTGCCGAGGCTTTGCCATTTATTCAAATCTATGACCGCGAAACCGTGGTGATAAAATATGGTGGCCATGCAATGGGTGATGAAATACGCGCCAAGAAATTTGCCGCCGATGTTGTGTTGTTAAAACTCGTTGGGATTAATCCGATTGTGGTTCATGGCGGCGGACCGCAAATTTCAAATATGTTAAAGCGCGCGGGCGTTGAGAGCCGCTTTATTGATGGCCTTAGAGTTACTGATAGCGAAACCATGGAAGTTGCCGAAATGGTTTTATCTGGCGCTATCAACAAGCAATTGGCACATTTAATTACCACTGAAGGCAATGAAGCCGACGTTAGGGGCGTTGGCATTTCGGGCAAAGACGCGCGGCTTTTCACGGTTGAAAAAGTCGAGCGTAAAGTTCGCGACGAGACAAGCAATATTGAACAAGTCGTCGATTTGGGTTTTGTTGGAGACCCTTCAAATGTTGATGCCCAATTGGTCGAAACCCTTTTGAACGCAGAGCACGATTATGTGCCGGTGGTTGCACCAATTGGCGTAAGCTCTAAAGGTGAAACATTCAATATTAATGCAGATACGGCCGCCGGTGCTTTGGCTGGTGCAATAAAGGCAAAGCGCTTTTTGCTTTTGACCGATGTTGAAGGTGTGCTTGATAAAAACAAAGAACTTATTCGCGATATGGATGTTAATACCGCTAAGAGCCTTATTAGCGATGGCACCGCAAATGGCGGCATGATTCCAAAACTAGAAACTGCTATTGATGCAATTGAAAGCGGCGTAGAAGCGGTGGTTATTCTTGATGGTCGCCAAGATCACGCGATTTTGATGGAGCTATTCACTTCAAGCGGTTGCGGAACTTTGATACGAAAATCAAATAAATGAAGCGCCTAATTGAAGCAAAAGATTGGGTATTTGATTTAGACAATACCCTCTATCCCGCGCATAGCGATTTGTTTCCGCAAATCCAAATAAAAATGAATGAATATGTTGCGCAATTTTTGGGATTGCCCAAAGAAGAAGCGCGCCAGATTCAAAAGAAATATTATGTTGAACACGGGACAACTCTAAACGGCCTAATGCTTCATCATGATGTCGATCCACATCATTATTTGCATCATGTTCATGATATTGATTATTCGCGCCTTAGCCACGATTTGCAATTAAAAAGCGCAATTGAAAATCTTGATGGGCGCAAAATAGTCTTTACAAATGGTTCTTTGAAACACGCCGAAAATGCAATTGAGGCGATGGGAATGGCCGGCGTATTTGATGAAATTATCGATATTGCGGCAACCAATTTTATCCCTAAGCCAAAAATAGAGGCATTTGAAACTGTTATCAAAACCCATAATATTGACACTAATAATGCAGTAATGGTCGAAGATTTACCTAAAAATCTTTTGACTGCGCACCAATTGGGGTTTGCAACAATTTTGGTTTGGTCCGATAAAATCTGGCACGACGAGCCAAAGGGACACGCACCCGCAGGGCAAAAAGATGCCGAACAGAATTTTATTGATTATTCAACAAATAATCTTGGCGAATTTTTGGCAAATGTTGTAGAAGCGGCCAAAACCAATACCTAAACGAGGCGATAATGACAGACTATAAGCAAATCGAAGCCATAATTGAAAACGCATGGGAAAATAGAGCCGAGCTTGGAATTTCAACCACTGGCGAAATTAGAGATGCAGTGGATTTTTCGCTTAATGCCCTCGATAGTGGAGAGCTTCGGGTTGCGAGCAAAGAAAGAGGCGAATGGGTAACCCATCAATGGCTTAAGAAAGCGGTTTTATTATCGTTCCGCCTTAATGATAATTTCGTTATCGACCCAGAGCATGATATGCAATTAATTCAACACGCGGGCCGCACCTTTGACAAAGTGCCGCTAAAAACTGCGCGCTGGAAAGAGGCTGATTTCCGCGACGCGAGAATTCGCATGGTCCCTGGATCTATAGTTCGCCACGGCGCATATCTTGGCAAAGACATCGTCTTAATGCCGAGCTTTGTGAATATTGGCGCAAATGTTGGTGATGGGACAATGGTCGATACATGGGCATCGGTTGGCTCTTGTGCCCAAGTTGGCAAGCATTGCCATATTTCCGCCGGCACAGGTATTGGCGGCGTCCTAGAGCCACTTCAAGCTAACCCAACGATCATCGAGGATAATTGCTTTATTGGCGCGCGCTCTGAAATTGTGGAAGGGGTTATTGTTGGCGAAGGTAGTGTTATCGCAATGGGTGTTTTCATTACCCAATCAACAAAAATCGTAAACCGTGCAACTGGCGAAATTATGCGCGGCAAAGTGCCGCCATATTCAGTTGTCGTGCCTGGAACTTTGCCCGACCCTAACGGTGGGCCAAGCCTTGCGTGCGCTGTGATTGTAAAAACCGTTGATGCGCAAACTCGCTCTAAGACAGGCGTAAACGAATTATTGCGCGACTAATGCCAATAATTTGAACAAATCTTGCCTTTGTTTTTCAGTTAGATTTTGACAAATCTTGGTTTCGTGTTCTGTCACGCCCTGATTTAACTCGTGCCACTTTTTGCGGCCTGCCTCGGTTACGGAAATTCTTTTTGTCCTAAGGTTTGGCCCGTCAATTCTTTCAATAAAGCCCATTTTGACCAATTGATTTGCTATTAAAGTAACCGACGACCTATCAAGACCCGTCGCATTCGCCAATTCTGTTTGCGAAAGATCAGGATTGTTTATGGCCAAGGTCAAAAAGCTAAAATGGCCTGACGCCACGCCAAATTTCGCCATATGTTGTAAATATAAACTATGAGAGCGCAAATACGCGCGGCCCAATTGATAGCCTATCCTTTCATTTAAGACACCAAAATCAATTTTACCAAGCTCAGGCTGTTTTGATTTGCCCATATTACAGATCCTTAATTTGACTTTAATTGTTGAGCGCTCAACAATAATGGCATGGGAGAATTATATGAAAAAGGCAATCTATTTATCAAGTGCATTTATTTTGGCGTCCTTTCTTGGGAGTGCATTTGTGCCGTCTTCGCTTCTTGCGCAACAGCAACCGCAACCGAAGATGATAATGCGGGATGCACCAGACAAACCACTACCGCCATTATCGCAAGATGAAAAGAAACTAGTCATTACTGAATTAGCAAAAACACTCAAGGATTTTTACCTATTCCCCCAAATTGGGCGGCGCTATTCTGATATGCTCAAGAATAAGTTGAGAAGCGATGCCTATAAAGAAATAAATGATCGCGACGGCTTTGGCCGCGCAATAACCCGCGATTTACAGGCTATTTCGCCAGATGGTCATTTGCGTGTTGGACCAAATTCAGTATTCGCACCGATAATGCGGGCGGTTCAAACTGGCGAAGCGCCTATGGGTCGCAAGCCGCCGCTCGAAGAAGTGAAAGTCATGGGCGATGTGATTTATTTCAGGTTTAATATATTCACCGAAGAACAAAAGACCTTAGATAAAATCAAAGAAACTTTAATTGCCAACCAAAATGCAAAGGCAATTATTTTCGACATTCGGCCTTTAATGGGTGGTTCATTATCGGTGATGGATACAATATTTCCCTTCATTTATGACAAGCAAACCACTCTTTTGACAATGGATTCGCGCAAGGCCGTGCATGATATGATGCCGCAAGATCCATCACCATTTATGATACGGCAAAACGCGCCGCGCGGCATCGTGCGTTTTAATCATACCGCAATCCCGAGCGCAGAACACAAAGGCCTACAAAAGGTTCCAGTTTTGGTCCTGACGTCAAATAGAACTGGCTCGGCCGGGGAACATTTTGCTTTAGCATTAAAGCGCACTGGCCGTGCCCAATTAATCGGGGAAACAACAATCGGTATGGCGCATTATGGTGGCGAGGCCCCATTAGGTGAGAATTTTTCGGCATTTATCCCGGGCGGGCGCTCATATAATCCTGATGATAATTGGGATTGGGAAGGCAAAGGCGTTTCACCAAATATTGCAATTGGTGCCAATGAAGCACTTGAGACCGCAATAAAAATTCTCAAAGATAAAAATATCAAAACCGACTAATGGGCCATATTCGCTATTGCATTGAATATTTTGGTATTCCCAAAAGCAAATAAATAATGTAATAGCGATTTATGCATTTAAAAATTACGACAACCACTATTTAATGCCGGCGGCGCTTTGCGGGGGCGTCGCATCGGCGTGCTATGTCCCGTAAGTTTCACCCAAAGCAAATCGTAATTTTTCCCCTTGGGCAACCAATGCCAGTAATCGAAAACGAATTGAAAATTTTGCCGCGCAAATTATCTTTGCCCGCGCATATTTTGTTGTTTTTGCAAAAGCTCTATAAGGTGACTTTATCGCCACTTATTGGCCGCCAGTGCCGTTATCTTCCAACCTGCTCAGAATATGCCGCCGATTGTGTAAAACTGCATGGTGCATGGATTGGCTCTTGGATGGGATTTGCGCGCATTTGCCGATGCCACCCCAAAGGCGGCTCTGGCTATGATCCAGCACCAAAAGAGCATAAAGACGCAAAATGGTATCGGCCTTGGGAATATGGCGATTGGGATAAGAGAGTTAGAGCGCCCTTCGGCCGCGAAGCGGTAGGACACGATGAGCCCCAAAAAGTTGTTCGACTTTTTGGAAAAAGCAAAGAGTAAAAAGTAAAGCGCCCTTCTGCCACGAAGCGGTAGGGCAAGAATAAAGAGAATTAAAATGTTTGAGTTAAAATTTCCAGATGGCGCAATTCGCCAATATGACAATGGCACTAGCCCATTAATGATTGCCGAAGGGATTTCAAAATCCTTGGCGAAAAAAGTCGTGGCCGCAAAAATTGATGGCCAAATTTGGGATTTATCACGCCCAATTGAGGCCAAAGACACGCCGCAAACATTTGAATTAATAAACCGCGATAGCCCAGATGGGCTTGAAGTAATTCGCCATGATTGCGCCCATATAATGGCCCAAGCAATTCAAGAATTATATCCTGATACACAAATTACTATTGGGCCAAATATCGAAGACGGCTTTTATTATGATTTTGCGCGGAGCGAAAAATTCTCCACTGATGATTTTGAAAAAATTGAAAAGCGCATGGCGCAAATTATCGATAATGATTTACCAATCGTGCGCGAGGAATGGGAGCGTGAAATTGCTATAAAGCATTTTGACGAAATCGGTGAAAAATATAAGGCGCAAATTATCGCCGACATTATCCCCGAAGGTGAAACTTTAACCGTTTATAAGCAGGGCGATAATTGGAAAGATTTGTGTCGTGGCCCGCATATGCCATCAACCAAATATACTGGTAAAGCCTTTAAATTGATGAAACTTGCGGGTGCATATTGGCGCGGCGATCAGAATAATGAGCAATTACAGCGCATATATGGAACTGCTTGGGCCGATGAAAAAGGTCTCCAAGATTATCTAACCCGCCTAGAGGAAGCCGAGCGTAGGGATCACCGCAAACTAGGCCGCCAGCTAAATCTTTTTCATATGCAAGAAGAAGGCAAAGGCATGGTCTTTTGGCACCCAAAAGGCTGGACTATGTATCGTGAGCTTGAAAATTATATTCGCCGCAAAATCGAAGAGCATAAATATGTTGAGGTAAAAACCCCGCAATTATTAGATAAATCATTGTGGGAAAAATCTGGCCATTGGGAAAAATTTGGTCATGCTATGTTTACTTGCGACACCGAAGAAGGCGAGACTTTGGCGGTAAAACCAATGAATTGCCCAGCGCATATTCAGATTTTTAACCAAGGGCAAAAGTCCTATCGTGACTTGCCGCTTCGCATGGCGGAAATGGGCTGTTGCCACCGCTTTGAACCTTCTGGCGGCCTC
Organism: uncultured Caulobacteraceae bacterium; assembly: GCA_964442095.1. Lineage (GTDB taxonomy): Bacteria > Pseudomonadota > Alphaproteobacteria > Caulobacterales > Aquidulcibacteraceae > Pseudaquidulcibacter. The sequence continues at coordinate 7,227 of CAYTWK010000006.1, forward strand.
CATGGGATTATGCGCGTGCGCAATTTCACCCAAGACGATGGCCATATTTTCTGTAGAACTGACCAAATATATTCCGAGACCAAAGACTTCTGCGAATTATTGCGCACTGTCTATAATGATTTGGGTGTAGAGCTTCATTCGGTCAAACTTGCGCTGCGCCCTGATGTTCGCGCAGGCTCTGATGAAGTTTGGGATTATGCCGAAAAAATGCTGCAAGAGGCCGCCGAAGCTGCGGGCGAAAGCGTTGAATTACTACCAAATGAGGGCGCATTTTATGGCCCGAAACTAGAATTCCACCTAAAGGACGCTATCGGCAGAACATGGCAATGCGGCACCCTACAGCTAGATTTTGTTTTGCCCGAACGTCTTCGCGCCGAATATACTGGTGAAGATGGCGCAAAGCATATGCCAGTAATGCTTCACCGCGCCATTTTAGGAACTTTTGAGCGTTTCTTGGGCATTTTAATCGAGAATTATGCCGGCAATATGCCAAGCTGGCTCGCGCCGGTTCAAGTGGTGGTTGCTAATATTACGGGCGATTCAGAAGAATACGCCAAGAATGTCTGCCGCCAATTCCGCGAGGCTGGAATAAGAACAGAGCTTGATATTCGCAATGAAAAAATCAATTATAAAATCCGCGAACATTCATTGCAAAAAGTGCCTGTAATTGTAGTGGTTGGCAATAGAGAGGCCGAAGAAAATAAAGTTGCACTTAGTCGTTTTGGATCTGCGGCGCAAGAAATTGTGGCTCTAGGTGAAGCAATTGCGACCATCAGCCTTGAAACCCTACCGCCAGATATGAAATAGATATTAGTATGGGCGAATTAACACAAAAAGGCTTTTTGATTGGAATAATAGGCATATTAATCGGCCTATTAACGAGCTTTGGCGGTGTTGATTTGCCCGCACTAACCGTCTTTTCTTTTTGGGCTATCTTGCTCATTTTCCTTCGCAACGAATGGGGATTGATTGCAAATGGCTTTAAACGCGGCGCACCTGCTATATTATTTTTGGTTCTTTGCTTTGGCTATTTTATTTATACCCGTATAAGCGTCGGCCAGAGCTTTAATGAAACTGCGAAAAGCTATGTCGCGGCAATTTTGCTTTTGCCGCCGCTGATTTGGGCTTTCAGTAATAAGGGCTATGACAAAGTAATAATGCGGCGCGCCTTTATTGCGGGTTTTGTATTTGCGCTATTTATCCTGTGCCTAGAGGCGCTAAATGGCTATGCAATGTATAAAATTGCTAACCCCGGGATAGATCCAAAAGAACTCGAACGCAATCTTGGACGCGGCGCATTTATATTGGTCGCACTTTTATGGCCAGTGTTGAATGCGATAGATGCCGAACAAATTAAATTGCCCTTTAAAATCGCAATTGTGATTTTGACCATATTTACTTCAACTCGCTTTGGCATAGATTTGAATTTTGTGATTTTGGCTCTATCGTCTTTAGCCGCTTTTTTGGCTATTAAATTCCCACGAACAATTATTGGAATAATTGTTTCAGGGTCTGCAGTCTTGCTTGGTGCCGCACCTTTTATCTATGGCCTGATTGCCAATTTTGCCAAGAATAATTGGCCGGGAACTATGCCTCTATCATATGAACGGCGCGCCGATATGTGGCTATATACAATTGAACGCATAAAGGAAAAGCCGATTTATGGTTGGGGCCTTGATAGCGCAAAAACTTTCCAAGATGTGGTTGAGCTCGGCGGTTATAAATGGGCGGCAATTCAAACCCACCCGCACTCGGCACCCCTAAATATTTGGCTTGAGGGCGGCCTGATTGGCACTTTATTATTTGCGATTGCGCTAATTATTGGCGGCTTTGGCTTGCTTAATTTTGCGGCTAAAAATCGCGCGGCGTCGGTGGCTTTAGCAGGAGGACTTTCAGCTTGCGCGATTGCATGGGCTTTTAGCTATGGCGCATGGCAACAATGGCTATGGTTTTTGGTTCTGTTTGTATTATGCTTTTCAATTTTTGGATGCGAAAAGCGACCCATTAAGCGTGAGATTGAATTTGAGATTATTAAAGAATGAGCACAAAGATAGGCACAATAATTGTTAGTTATCATACAGGTGAAGTTCTTTTTGACTGCTTACAAAAAGTATTAGATTGCCAAACAATTACGCAAATCGTGCTCGTTAATAATGGCAACCCCGCAGAGACCAATGCCAAACTAGAGCACCTAGCGACCGCAAATTCAAAACTAAGACTAATTGATTCAAAAAATAATATTGGGTTTGGAGCAGCATGTAATCTTGGCGCAAGAAACTCTGATTGTGAGAATTTGGTTTTTTTAAATCCTGATGCAATCATTGAAAATGACGCTGCTCAAGAATTGGTCGGTCTATTGGACGAGACACCAAAAATAGTCGGTGGACTGATTATTGATGAAAATGGCCAAGAACAGCGCGGTGCAAGGCGCGGCGAGCTTTCAATTCGCACCGCGCTTATTGCTTTTTCAGGATTGGGTAAGCTCGGCAAAGAAAAGGGCATTTGGCGCGATTTTAATTATTGGCGCGAACCCTTGCCAAATTTTCCCATAGAAGTTGGCACCATTAGCGGCGCATTTTTCGCAATTAAAAAATCGGATTTTAACAAGCTCGGCGGATTTGATGAAGGCTATTTTCTTCATGTAGAAGATATTGATCTATGTTATCGAATCCGCACCGACTTGCTTGGCAAAGTGATATTTAACCCAAATGCGCGTGCCATGCATATTGGCGGCACTTCGAATGCGCCAAACTCTATTATTTCATGGCACAAATTCAAAGGCTTTATTCGCTATTTTTGGAAAACCAAAAAGGGCATAGCTAAAATCTGGGTTTTATTATTTGCGCCGATTTTATTTTGCGCTATTTTTGGCCGTGATTTATTCCGAAGCAAAAAAACCTAATTAGTCGAAATTATTTCACCAATTAGGATTTCAACTTCATCGCCTTTGGAATAATTCAAACCTTCAATTTTGCGGCGTTCAGCAAAAGTCATATTGTCTGGCAATGCATCAAGAAATCGCGCTAGCTGGCTTTTTTCGATTATTGCAGCATCGCCTATTTTCGCGACTTTCACCGCGCTTTCGATACTATCAAGGCGCGCATCAGAACGGGTTAGAAATATCAAGCTCGGCTCTTGATAGCCCGCGCCAATAAGGTTTTGCCCTTTCATATTCTTAGATAATCGCGGGTGAAGATTTTGCGCAATTAATTCATTTGAAATTCGCCGTGACAAATCAAGATCTGGCAAATTCGGTAGCATTTGACCTTTGACCATTATGGCAAAGGCGCAAGCACTCATTAAAGCAAATGGCACGAAATTCTTGGAATTCTTTATCGCAAATGCCAGACCTATCAGGCCAAAGCCCAAAATAATTGCCGCAGCCATAAGAGCAAAATTTTTCAACGCGGGTGAATATTCTTGGCTAAGATAAAGGGGCAAAGCGCCAACAACCAAAAGCCCAAAAACAAAAAAGACAATACCCGACCATTTGGCGAGCCTGCTTTCCCATGCGCCAGCAAACAGACCCATCATAGCCAAAACCGCAATCGCAGCATGGGTAGGCAAAGTATAATGCGCAAGCTTTGCTGGGCTTAGTTCAAATATAATCCATGCCGGAATTATCCAAGCTAGTAAAAAGCGCGCCTTTGAGTCTTTTCGGAATTTAATGCCGGCCCAAATTGCTGCACCAAGAAATATCGAACCTGGCCAAAGCAATATTGGCGCAATCAAACCATGTAGCCCTGGCGGAACGGGCTTATTTTCAGATGTGCCATTTAGCTTTGGCGCAAGATCTTGGCCGATTGCATCTTTATAGAATTGCCAATCTGTCACGACACCAATTGCAATAAACCACGGCAAAACCATAGCCAAGAATAAAACAATGCCGCGCAAATCCAAAAGCGGCTTTGCCCATCTTAGACCCTTTTCCAAAATCGCCATCACTAAAAGCGCAAGGCCAATAACCATTAGAGGAACCGGCCCCTTTATAAGAACCGCCGCGCCAAGGGCAAACCAAAATAATATAGCCGATTTTATCGCGCCATTTTCAAATTTCAATTTTGCCAAAGCCACAAATGCAAGCGCAATAAAACCCGCCATTGCCGCATCGGTTTTCGCAATATGCGCTTCGGTGCTTAGTAAAAGCGAGCTGGCCATTAGAACGCCTGCCGCGAGACCCGCGCGCCTGTGGATTAATGTCTTACCAATTTCAAAAGCGCAAATTGCGCAAAGAATTGCGCCCAAAAGCGAAACCATGCGCATTGGCAATGGATTTCGCGCCAATGGATCACCTGAAACTTTAAGCTCTGCGGCCTGTAACCAATGAATACCGATGGGCTTTTTATTGCGTGCCTCGTCTTGAAAACGAATTTGCACAAAATCATTGGTTTCAAACATTTGTGTGGTTGCCTGCATGAAGCGCGCCTCGTCCCTATCAAGCGGCTGAATGTTAATGGCGGGCCATAAAGCAAAGCAAGATACCAAAAGCGCAATGAGAATATATGGCCTAAAACCAATACTTAGCTTTTCATAGATATTGCCCATTTGCCTCTCCCACGTTAAAGCCATTCTAAACGCGCTTAATTCAAGCGCAAGGAAATAGACTTTTAAAAATGCAAAATTTTTTCGACCCAATTGCTTTGACGCAAGAATTGATAAAAAAGCAATCCGTAACCCCTATTGATGACGGTGCGCTAGATTTATTGCAATCGGCTTTGGAAGAAATCGGCTTTCGCTGCAAACGCTATAAATTCGAAGATGTTGATAATCTTTATGCGCGTTTCGGCAATAGTGCGCCAAATTTTTGTTTTGCTGGTCATACCGATGTTGTGCCAGTAGGTGATGAGGGTGCTTGGTCAGTTCCACCATTTGCCGGCACAATAAAAGACGGCGTTCTAATCGGTCGCGGCGCCGCCGATATGAAGGGCGCGATTGCCGCATTTGTTTGCGCCGCAAAAGATTTCATTCAAAACAATTCTTTTGATGGCTCTATTTCCTTCCTAATAACTGGCGACGAAGAAGGAATTGCAATTAATGGCACCAAAAAGCTATTGGCTGCTATAACCCAAAATGGCGAAAAAATAGATCATTGTATTGTCGGTGAGCCAACTTGCCCCAATATACTTGGCGATATGATTAAGAATGGCCGGCGCGGCTCTTTGAATTGCCATGTAATTGCCAATGGCATCCAAGGCCATGTTGGATACCCCGATAAAGCGCTTAATCCAATTCCAATTTTGGTGCGCTTTTTGGACCGCATCAAAAATCATAGGCTCGATGATGGGGCACCAGGGTTTCAGGCATCAAACCTAGAGATTGTTACGATTGATGTTGGCAATAAAGCGAGCAATGTTATTCCGCAAAGTGCCAGCGCGCGCTTTAATATTCGCTTTAATACAAATCATAGCGGTAAAAGCCTAAGTGAATGGCTAGAGGCGCAAAGGCTAGAAGTTTCACGCGAACTAAAGGGTGAATTAGTATTGAATATTGTGGTTTCAGGTGATCCATTCTTTACCGAGCCATGCGAATTTACAAATATAATTCAAACTGCGGCGCAAAAAATTACGGGGCTTGTGCCTGAATTATCAACAACAGGCGGCACTTCGGATGCGCGCTTTATTAAGGACTATTGCCCAGTTTGCGAATTTGGCCTTGTGGGTGCAACAATTCACAAAACCGACGAACAGACTTTAACGCAAGACATTTTGAGCCTAAAAGACATTTATTATGAAATATTGACTTCATATTTCAAAACCATTGGCGGACAAAAATCATGAGCATGATTAAAATAGCGATTGCGGGCGCAAGCGGCTATATGGGGCAAACTTTATTGCGCCTTTGCGCCGACAACCAAGATTTCCAAATTGTCGGCGCCAGTGATGCACCAAATGCCCCATCTATTGGTAAAGACATTGGCGATATCATTGGCACCAAGCCGCTTGGGATAATTACTAGTGCCGATGTAACTATGGTGTGTGAAAATGCCGATGTATTTATTGATTTTACAATTCCTAAAGCCACAATTGCGGCACTCGAAAAAATTAGCGCGGCAAAAACAAAGGCAATTATAATTGGAACAACTGGCTTTGATGAAGCGCAAGACGCATTAATAAGAGAATTTGCAAAGACCAAAACAATTGTCAAAAGCGGTAATTTTTCTTTGGGTGTAAACCTATTGGCAAACCTTGTTAAAAAGGCGGCGCAAACCTTAGGCGAAGATTGGGATATAGAAATAATTGAGGCCCATCATAGGCGCAAAATTGATGCCCCCTCGGGCACGGCTTTATTATTAGGCAATGCAGCAGCCGATGGGCGCGGCGAATCATTGGGCGATATTCGCACCCCTGCCCGCGAAGGCATTACTGGTGCAAGAAAAAGCGGATCAATCGGCTTTAGCGCAATTCGTGGCGGCGGCATTATTGGGGAGCATGACGTGCGCTTTGAAAGTGCTAGCGAAAGTGTGATTTTAAGCCATAAAGCCCATGATAGAAATATCTTTGCCAAAGGCGCTTTGGTGGCTAGCAAATGGGCGATTAATCAGCCAGCCGGATTTTATGACATGAAAGATGTCTTGGGCGATTAATTCTTTAGGATTACAGCCTGCGCGACAATTCTTTTGGCGTTCCAAAAATCATAAGTAATCGCGGGGCTTCCATCTAATTCATAACCATCTTTGAGAGCCGCAGATACTCTTTCGCAAAATGTCTTATCGTCTGGTCCGGTCAAAAGCCTATAGCTAAGTTTTTCATTTTCGCTCAAAATGGTCTCCTATATTTTATATCTAAAATGACCCGTAATCGGCCAAGTAAACAACATATCATCTTCGTTTACACCAAAGCCATAATTCTGGATAACCATTAGATCGCCCAATCCCATTTTTCCGCGTCTATCACTAATAATAGAAATATGTGGTCTCCCGCCTATTGAAGTGGTCAATAAGTCACCCGGATTATAATCGGCGGCATTATTACTTATAGGGAGGGTTTGCCCAAAGCGTTTGAAAAACACCATTAGATTTGGGACACGGCGGTGATCTATATTAGTATCAGGGGCCCGAAGACCCCAAATTTTTGGATATAGGTTAAAATTCGCTTTCATATCTTCATGGACAAGTTTTTGTAAATCAATACCAATAGCGCGATAGGCACGAATTACAACATCGGTGCAGACACCAATATTTGGCGCGACATCACCACCCGGATAGGCAATGCGCGTATAGGTCGGGTCATAGCGAGTTTGGATTTTGGTTTGCTCGCGCGCCGCCGCAATTAAAGGTATTGATGCTTTTGGCTCTGGGCTAGATGTCTCGGCCTTCGAACAAGAGCTTAGGAAATTTGTGCCAAAAACTGCACCCGCAGATATAATATAATCGCGCCTATTCAAGCCCTTCCCCATCAATTTGGTGCATGCCCCAATCGTCTAGCTTCACGCACGCGGCCACGGACAACATAATTTTCAACCTCTTTTGGCTCTAGGCGCAATGCATCATTTATATCGGCCTCGGCAAGATCGTATTTCTTTTGTTGCAGCCTAGTTTCGGCGCGTAATCTTAGCGCAAATCCCAATGCACCGCGCCCATTCATCGCCTCGGTTAAATCATTTTCGGCTAAATCCCATTTTGAAAGCATGGCATTGGCGCGCGCCCTATCAATCAGCAAATCGCCGTCTTTGGGCTTCAGTGTAAGTGCTAAATCAAGCGCCTTTACGGCATCATCGGGCAATTCAGCCAATAAAAATCCATTTGCAGATTTAATCAATAATTGAACTTTTTCATTATCCACACCGCCATCTGGCGCATTGGCAATGGCAAAAAGACGCCGCGCACCAGCTTCATATTGACCCATCCCAATCATGGACAAAGCGATACATTGTTCGGCCTTCATACCGCCATAATGCAGCCGCCAAATAAGGCCATCTGAATAGGCATCTTCGGGCTTGGTTTCAATTTTGGCAATACAAGCCGCGAGCTTTTGCTCATTGGTTTGCGCACTCGCAAAGTTTGGCACCAAAAGCAAAATTAGAACTGAAATACTTGTTATTCTTTTCATAAATTTTCTATAGCCCAAAAATAACGGCAATAGTATGAAATAAATTTCATTAAAAAGCGTCGTGAAAGACAAAACTGCCAGCTGTCTTAAAAATGATTTTAATATCAAGCCATAACGACCAATTTTCTATATAGTCCAAATCATATTTTACGCGATTTGCCATTATTGAAATTGAAGGCGTTGGCCCCCTTGCGCCATTAATTTGCGCAAGGCCAGTTATGCCGGGGCGGGCCCTGAAGCGATCGCAATATTCATTAATCAGTGTGCCATAATGAATATCATGCGCCACAGCATGGGGGCGCGGGCCAACCAAAGACATTTCGCCCATTAAAACATTAAATAATTGCGGCAATTCATCTATCGAAGTTTGACGCAGAAATGCACCAATTTTTGTAATTCTTTCATCATTGCGCTGCGCTTGCGTCAAATTGAGACCACACTCGCGCACATTCATTGTGCGGAATTTTATTATCTTGAATCTCTTACCACCAAGCCCTGTGCGCATTTGCGTAAATATCGGATTGCCAGGGGTTTCAATAAAAATCAATATCGCAATTATTGCGAAAAATGGCATTAAAAACACCAATCCCAATAGCGCAATCGTGAAATCCATTGCTCGCTTTGTAAAGGCGCTCGCAGAGCGAGACATTTCGCCAGTTGGCAGTCGCACAAATAAATCTGGCGACTTTGCATTTATAATTAGCTTAGGCGAAAACCTATTCATATCAATTGCCATATCCTTAAATGGGACACTTAGGGCTATTGATGCAATTTCTTCGCCAGTTTTCGCGCCTTCCAAGCCGGCGCGATTTTGGCCCAGTATTTCAAAGGTCATTTCGAAAGTTCTATTCAATTTCTATGGATTTCAGCGATTTGTTGTCGCAAAAGCCAAAATTAAGAATTTATTAATAAAGGTTAACGCCTCTATCGCATAGTTTTGTGAACCACAAGTGAATATATGCAAGCCCATTATGAAATAATTCGTGCCAATCCGCCAAAACGTCGCAAAAAGCGAAAATCTCTGGCGATTAGTGATGAATCTGCGAAAATCCGCATAAAACTGGGGATTTTTAATGTATTTTCTACGATTTGTGCTTGACGAGATAGGCCGAAGCACATTTGCGTATTTTCAAGGTTTGGTGCACATAATTGCGCCAAGCGCGAAAACCGCCCCCTATAAGTTTTTGGGGGTTTTGCTAATTTGGAGAGTTTAGATGAGCAAAAAAGATATGATTGACGCAGTAGCTGACAAAGCTGGCATCACTAAAGACGCAGCTGGTAAAGCAATTGACGCGCTTACTGCATATATTGAAAAAACACTTAAGAAAGACGGCGAAGTAACTTTTGCTCCTTTGGGCAAATTCAAAGTCACTAAGCGTGAAGCACGCACCGGCCGCAACCCTTCAACTGGCGCGGCGGTTCAAATTCCTGCAGCTAAAGTTGCAAAATTCTTGCCTTCAAAAGGCCTAAAAGAATCTTTGAACTAATTTTAGTTTAGAAAAGCATAAAGCGCCCCATAGCAATATGGGGCGTTTTTATTTGCGCCCTATAAAAGCGATAATATTTCTTCGCGCAACTCGGAAAGACCAATATTATTATGAGACGAAACCGCAATAATTTGCGGGTGTGCTGCTGGCCGTTTCTTTAAGATTTCAAGAGCTGCGGATTTTGCACTTTCTATTTCATTTTGCTTTAACTTATCAATTTTGGTTAGAACAATCTGATAAACTACGGCCGCCTTATCAAGTTCGTTTAATACTGCTATGTCATTCTCTTTAATGCCGTGACGGCTATCAATTAACACAAACACTCTCTTTAAAACTGCGCGCCCTTTTAGAAAATCGCGCGTTGCATCGGTCCAACGCTTTATTTCGCTTTTAGAGGCTTTGGCATAGCCATAACCGGGCAAATCCACAATGCGAACAATCTCTTCGTCTTCGCTATTCTTGAGGCTAAAGAATATTAATTCGCGGGTGCGCCCTGGCTCACTCGAGGCTCGCGCAAGTCCTTTGCGATTTAAAACGCCATTGACAAGACTTGACTTACCAACATTAGAGCGCCCAGCAAAGGCCATTTCATTTGGGCCCATTGGTGGCAATTGCGCCATAGTAGCTGCTGCCCACATAAAGCTTGGGGATAGGCGCAAAAATACCTTATCGGTATCGTTTAAGATTTGCTCGCTCATTTTGGCGCTGGTTTTGACTTATTCTTACCGAGCTTGGCAAAAAATTCATCAATGGGATTTGAATTGCCCGCGCTTCGGGCGATTGCATATTGCTGGACAATCGTAAGAAGGTTTGACCATGTATAATAAATGACCAGACCCGAAGCAAAACTTGCAAAGATAATTACGAATAGCCACGGCATTAGCGCAAAAATCTGCGCTTGCATTGGATCTGTGGCGGTCGGCTGCATCTTGCTAAGGAGCCAATAAGACGCGCCATATAGAATAGGCCAAGCGCCAATCATCAAGAAAGTTCCAATCAAAGGAATTGAAGCCACATCAAATGGTAATAGGCCAAACAGATTCAAAAACGAAGTTGGGTCTTTTGCCGATAAATCATCAATCCATCCGTAAAATGGCGCATGGCGCATCTCTAGAGCAACAATCAAGACTTTATAGAGCGCAAAGAAAATCGGCATTTGAAATAGCATAGGAATACAACCTGCAACCGGATTAATCTTCTCTGTCTGATAAAATTTGATGGTTTCTTGCTGCTGGCGCGCCTTATCATCGGGATATTTTTCTTGGATTTCCTTCATTTTCGGCGCTAGATCGCGCATTTTGGCAAAGCTCTTATAACTTGAATAGACAAGCGGGAAAGTTACGATTTTAACGACAACTGTCACTGCCAACATTGCAAGGCCAATTTTTCCAATATGTCCAGTAAAGAACATCAAAAGCCAATAAAACGGCTTGGTTAGGAACCATAAAATGCCCCAATCAACAGCATTATCAAACTTAACAAGCCCGAGATTTTTTTCATATTCACGAAGCTTATCGACCTTTTTCGCGCCAGAATATAGGCGCTCGGAATGAGTAATAGTTTGACCAGGGGCAATCGAAGCTACTGGGCCGATAAATGAAGTTTCAAATATTTGTTTGCCCTTTTCAGTTCCACTTGCTTTGTATGTTGTATTGACGGTTTCTTTTTGATCGGGAATTAATGCAACCATCCAATAGCCATCAGAGAAGCCAAACCACCCGCCTTTAGAGCTTGTCTCTGTGGTCTTACCTTTTTCTAAATCGCGGTATTTAAGGCGCGTAAGCTTGTTGTTTAATATTCCAACCGCACCCTCAAAAGCACCCGCAGTAGTAATAGCTGGGGCAGAATGTCTGCGGATTGCGCCATAAGAATTTAAATCAATCTTTGTGACCGAATTATTGGTAATAGTATCTGTATAGGTAAAAAGGAAATCTTTATCGACCTCGATTTTACGGGTAAATTTCAAACCTTGGCCATTATCATATTCAAGAACTATCGGCGTTTGTGGTGTCAAAGAATGATTTGTCAGCGGCTTCCAAAGCGTCTTTGGCCCCGGTAAAAGATCCTGCGCCACATTTGCCGAAGTCCAACCGAAAAAGGCATAATATCCGTCTTTTGCGCCATTCGGATTAAGTAGGGTTACGTTCTTTGAATCTTTTTTCGTGGTTTCACGATATTGATTAAGACTAATATCATCAAGCCTTGCACCATAAGTGGAAATTGAGCCTTTAACGCTTTGATTTTCAACTGGGATACGTTGGGTTAAGGCCAAGGCGGCTTCGCGGCTAAGAATTGCAGTGGGGCTATTTTCAGGTGCCGATAGGGCGACATTATTGCCAGTAGCGCCAGTAGTAATTTGTTGGCTTTGTTTGGCCTTTTGCTCTTCGCGCATTTTCTTTTCTTGGGGGCCCGCCCAAAAGGTTTGAAATGCGAAGAGTATGCCCAAAGACAATACAATTGCGAGGATGAAATTCTTTGTATCGGGTTGATTATTTTGCGGATTCATTCGGCGCTCTTGATAAAATTGTTATTTGGGTTTGGAATTCAGCTTTTGTATCAAATTTTCTATATCGCTAATTAATGCTTGCCACCCCACTACGCAAGTTTGTGGACGCGCTATTGCGACATAATCTTGGCCTAAAACGGCATATTTTGGCAGTGTTTGCAGCAAAGCCGCCCGAAGACGACGTTTTGCCCTATTTCGCTTTACAGCATTCCCAACTTTCTTTGACGCTGTAATGCCAAAGCGTATCCTATCTTGGCCAGTATTTTCAACCTTTGGGGCACGCATCTGCAAAGACAAAAATTGCCCATGGGCCTTTTTGCCTTGCTTAATATATAAAAATTCAGCTCTTTTCTTCAGTGTCGAGATTTGAGAATTCAACATAGGTAATTTGAACCCCCATTCCTTGGTATGCGCAAAGAGTGTTTCAGTTATTCATTGCAATGAGACGAAAATCGTAAAATCAAGAGCATCGAAGCGGAGCGTATTTAAATACGTGAGCATCGAAGCGCAATGATTTTGCTATTTGCAGGCCATTGCGATGAATAAATGAAATTCTCTAGGCGGAGAGGCGCTTACGGCCCTTTGCTCTACGACGTGCCAATACTGCGCGGCCACCAACGGTTGCCATACGCGCGCGAAATCCATGGCGGCGTGCACGAACTAATTGTGATGGTTGATATGTGCGTTTCAAGGGATTACTCCAATTCCTAATCTGTATTTCAATTCAATTTGGTAGCGCATATACGCGACTTTGCCGCATTGAATTAAACTTGCAAAAAGACTAGAGCCTTTAAGCAAATGAATGAACGCGTGCTGCTAAAGCTCCTTTAGCGAAAAGTCAATGAAAAGGGTGTGATTTTGCTGCAATCAGATAAGAATTTCAATAAAAATCGGAGCGAAGAGCCTGATTCGAACCCGCTGAATGAATTTGGCGGCCAAAACACGCCAAAAACCGAGCGCAAGCTAAATATTACCGTGATTGCAGCCATGGCATCGGTTGCTGTGGCTTTGGTCCTTACAATTATAAAGGCTGTGGCGGCTCATAGTTCGGGTTCAAACGCTATTTTGGCATCTTTGGCCGATAGTTTTCTTGATTTGGTCGCAAGCGGGGTGACATTGTTTTCGGTAAAATTTGCCCAAACTCCGCCCGATGATGACCACCGCTATGGTCATGGTAAAGCTGAGGCACTGGCCGGTGTTTTCCAAGCGGGATTGGTTGCGATTTCGTGCATTTTGATAGGAATTTCATCGATTGAGCGGCTTTTGAACCCCAAGCCTTTATTATACGAAGGCGCAGCAATTGGCGTTATGCTGGTTTCGATTTTATTGACAATATTATTGGTGAGTTTGCAATCTTGGGCATTGCGGCAAACCTCGTCAATTGCCACCAAAGGCGACCGCGCGCATTATATGTCAGATTTATTATCCAATGTCGCCGCATTATTGGGTATATTGGTAGCGGCAAAACTTGGCTGGCTACAGGCGGACGCAATCGCCGGCCTATTTATCACAGCGTGGCTTTTGTGGGGTGCATGGCACATAGCCGCCGAGGCTGCGGACCATTTACTCGACAAAGAGGCAAGTAAAGAAATACGCTTGGAAATAGCAAATTTGGCCAAAGAGGATTCAAGAGTTTGCGGAATTCATGATCTAAGGACACGGACTTCTGGGCCATGGCTTCATGTTCAATTTCATATGGATTTGCCGCCCGATATTGCCCTTATTGATGCCCATGAAATTGTGGTTGCGGCCGAAAAGCGAATAAGAGAAAAGTTTCCAGATGCAGATATAATCATCCATCCCGACCCCGAAGATGCAGCAGAGGCCCATGGACATCCAGAATTTGGCGAGGGCCGCAAGGCAGCAGCCAAGAAAAAGAAATAATTACCAGACGGGGATTTTTTCCATGCCAAACATTTCTTCATAGGTTTGGCGCGGGCGCACGACTTCCCATTTATCGCCATTGACCATAACTTCGGCGGCCAAGGGGCGTGAATTATATGTCGAAGCCATGGTAAAACCATATGCACCAGCCGACATAAAGACCATCAAATCATCAGCACCAATTGACGGAAGCGGCCTATCGGTCGTGAAAGTATCGCCGGTCTCACAAATTGGACCCACCAAGGTTATTGGCATTAAATTGCTTTTTTCTTGGGGCTCATTGAGCGGTAAAATTTGATGATAGGCATCATAAAATGCGGGGCGCAAAAGATCGTTCATTGCCGCGTCTAGCACAGCAAACTCCCGTCCGCCATTTTCTTTGGTTACAATAGCGCGCGTCAATAAAACGCCAGCATTTGCCGCAATTATTCGCCCAGGCTCTATTGAAATTTCGGTATTTAACGGGCCAATGATTTGGCGCACAATATTGCCATATTCCACCAAGTCTGGCCCAATTCCTTGATCTTCATAAACTGCGCCAAGCCCGCCACCCAAATCGAGACGCTCTATTTTGAAGCCGCGCGAGCGCAATTCATGCGTCATATTTGCCAAAACTTCATAGGCGGATTTTAAAGGAGTTAAATCGAGAATTTGGCTTCCGATATGAACTGCAAGACCTACTAATTCTACGCCTTTATAATCTTTTGCCATTTCGAACAGAGTATAGGCATCATTAATACTTACACCAAATTTCGAAGTCTTTTTGCCAGTTGATATTTTATCATGACCGCCGGCAGCCACATCAGGATTGACCCGAACTACCGCCTTTTGGGTTTTACCCAATTTTAGAGCGGTTTTGGAAAGCATTGATAATTCTTGAAGGCTTTCAATATTTATTTGATAGATTCCAGTAGCGACCGCATATTCTAGCTCCGGATAGGTTTTGCCAACCCCTGAAAATACGATTTTTGACGGACTAATCCCAGCATTTATTGCGCGGCGGATTTCACCCTCCGAAACGGTATCAGCGCCAGCGCCAAATCCAGCAAGTGCCGCAATAACAGCAGCGTTTGAATTTGATTTCACCGCAAAGGCAATATTAATTTCTAACCCATGAAGCGCGCCTTTTAATACCTCATAATGGCGCTTTAGGGTTGCGGTTGAATATACATAAGTTGGGGTGCCGACTTCCTCGGCAATTTGGCGCAAACTAACTTCTTCGGCGCATAAATTTCCGTCTTTATAATCAAAAAATCGCATTTTTCCGCATTTTCAAATCTATTAAGACCGCCGCTATAAACACTTCGGCTCACCTAGGCAACTAATTCTTGAGAATAATTATTCTAACATTCGAGCCGATAACCGCCCTCTGTTGTAATAATTATTTCGCGATTTGCGAATATTTCGGAAAGTTTTTGGCGCAAACGATAAATATGCGTCTCTAAAGTATGGGTCGTAACCCCTTCATTATAGCGCCATACTTCGCGCAATAATTCCTCTCGTCCAACTGAAACCCCAAGGGCTTGGTTTAGATATGTTAGGATAGAAATTTCCTTTTCCGTTAGCTTTAATTCAGAATTCTTCGCGCCAATCAAAGCCTTTTTGCTTGGGTTGAAAATATAATCGCCGATTTTTAGTGCTTTCATTTGTTCATCAGATTTGTGACGCAAAACTTGGCGAATTTTGGCCTCTAATATGACAAAACGCAAAGGCAATTTAACAAAAATCGCCTCATGATTATTTGATAATTTAGCGCTCAATGCTCTTTGTCTATAGCCAAGGAAAATCTGCGGCACCGAGATATATTCTGCCAACATGATATCCATTTGCGAATTTTCGGATTGAAAATATATGATTATATCAGGCGTCGTTTTATCGATAGTTTCTATGGAGAACACATCAATATCATCTAGGGATCCAAGCCAATCGATAATTGCCGCGCCAAAGGTTTCATCAAAATTAAGTAATAATACTTTATATTTTCGAAGCATAAATTATAATGACTTAAACAATTTGAAAATCAAGCTATGAATTTCAAATATATCGGATAATTAATCTCATGACAGACTTTGAAGCAGTATCTATAGATCGTGGGCCGCGCGGTAAAATGATGCTAAATGGGCGGCAAATCGATTGCTTCTTTGGCAAAGGCGGCGTCATAGATGAAAAAGACAAGCGCGAGGGCGATTCGAAAAGTCCACTGGGCGCATTTCAAATCCGCAGAGTTTATTGGCGCGCCGACAAAGGCCCAAAGCCGCAAAGCCCGTTTGAAACAATAGAAATCAAAGAAAATTTCGGTTGGTGCGATGCCGTGGAGGATGAAAATTACAATAAATTCGTTCTCCACCCCTATCCCGCATCGGCGGAAAAACTTTGGCGCGATGATGATTTATACGATATTATTGTTGTGCTTGGGCATAATGATAATCCAGTCGTTAAGGGAATGGGCTCGGCGATTTTTCTTCATTGCACAAAGGAAAATTATGCGGGTTCTTTGGGCTGCCTTGCGATTTCCAATGCGGATTTGCGCGAA
>CAYTWK010000007.1:0-22873 GCA_964442095.1 uncultured Caulobacteraceae bacterium
TGCCCGCATGCGCGAAGTTGAAGCAATTGCTCAAGGCGATGCACCCCAAGGTCTAACCAAAAAAGAAATCCTAAACTTTAGCCGCGAATATGAAAAGCTAGAGCGTGCTTTGGGCGGTATTGCGGCAATGGGCGGTATTCCAGACCTTATTTTTGTTGTTGATACCAATAAAGAAGCAATCGCGATTAAAGAAGCGCGCAAATTGGGCATTCCTGTAATCGCTTTGGTCGATAGCAATTGCGATCCAGACGAAGTTGATATTCCAATTCCTGCAAATGATGATGCGGCCCGTTCAATCCAATTATTTTGCGATTTAATTGCCGATGCCGCTCTTGATGGCCTTGCGCAATCACAAGGTGATTCTGGCGTGGATTTGGGTGCAATGGAAAACCCAATCGAAGTTGCGCTTAATGTTTCTGACGAAAGCGAAGCGGAAGTTGTGGCTGAGGCCGTAGAAGAAGCTGCCGCTGAAGCCGAAGCGCCAAGCGAAGCATAAAATTGAAATTCTGTTTTGCAAAAATCAAATATTCTAGAATCGATAAATATTTAAAATCTAAGGAGATTGGCATTGGCCGAAATCACAGCAGCACTAGTTAAAGAACTGCGCGAACTAACAGGCGTAGGCATGATGGATTGCAAGAAGGCACTCCAAGAAAATAATGGCGAAATCGAAGCGTCAATTGATTGGCTTCGTGCAAAAGGCCTTTCAAAAGCAGCTAAAAAGGCTGACCGCGTTGCGGCCGAAGGCCTTGTTGGCGTAAAAGTCGTTGGCAAAAATGGCGTTCTAATTGAGCTTAATGCCGAGACAGACTTTGTTTCGCGCAATGAAGGCTTTCAAACCGCCGTTTCAGCAATCACGGCTTTGGCACTAGATGCCAATGATACTGATAGCTTGGCACAAATGCCAGCTCCAAACGGAGAGGGCAATGTTGGCGATTATTTGACAAACCTTATCGCAACAATCGGAGAGAATATGGCTATTCGCCGTATGGCTAAAGTATCGGTTTCAAACGGTGCGGTTGCTGCCTATGTTCATTCTGCGGTTGCCGATAATCTTGGCCGCATCGGTGTTCTTGTTGGCGTTGAAGGTGAAGGCGATGCCGCCGCTCTTAATGATATTGGTCGCAAAGTTGCTATGCATATTGCCGCTACTTCGCCATTATCATTGGCGGTTGAAGACCTTGATCAAGCCGTGGTTGATCGTGAGCGTCAGGTTCTAACCGAACAAGCGCGCGAAAGCGGAAAGCCAGAAGCGGTTATTGAGAAAATGATCGAGGGCCGTATTCGCAAATTCTATGAAGAAGTTGTTCTATTGCAACAACCATTTGTAATGAATCCAGATCAAACGGTTGCTGACTTCGTCAAAGAAGCAAGCGGATCAAAAGCAAAAATCTCTGGCTTTGCTATGTTCAAACTTGGTGAAGGTATTGAAAAGCAAGAAGATGATTTCGCCGCTGAAGTCGCTTCTATGACTGGCCAATAGGTAGTGCATAATTCCATCAAAGGAGCCCCAGAGAAATCTGGGGCTTTTTTTCTGCGGCTGACAAAAGAAAATGGCTTACAAGTTTAAAGACTGTAATAAAAACTGCGCAACAGGGTTTGGGCATTGAAAAATTGCGTGAATTGCACCATCAAAGGAAAATTAGTATTTTCAAAGGTGAAAAATGATTGAGGCTGGAAGTGAAATGTCAAAAACTGGGAAAATCGGCCAAAAATATAATAGATTATTATTAAAAATATCAGGGGAGGCTTTAATGGGGGCTTCCTCTTTTGGTATCGACCCAGCAACATGTCTTGAGTTTGCAAAAGAAGTTAAAGAAGTCCATGACGGAGGCACTGAAATATGCCTTGTGATTGGCGGTGGAAATATTTTTCGTGGTATTTCTGGGGCTGCTAAAGGTATGGACCGCGCCAGTGCTGATTACATGGGCATGCTCGCGACAGTTATAAATGCTTTAGCTATGCAAAATGCCCTAGAAAGTATTGGTGTGCATACGCGGGTTCAATCGGCAATCCCTATGACAACCGTATGTGAGCCTTATGTTAGACGGCGCGCGCAAAGGCATATGGAAAAAGGGCGTATTGTCATATTCGCGGCGGGAACCGGAAGCCCGTTTTTCACAACTGATACTACGGCGGCGCTTCGTGCAGCTGAAATGGGTTGTGATGCGCTCTTAAAGGGAACTGGTGTTGATGGCGTTTATAATGCCGACCCCAAAAAAGACCCAAATGCAACAAGATATTCGGAGCTTTCCTATAATGAAGTTTTAAATAAAAATCTTAGAATTATGGATGCAACCGCAATTAGTTTGATGCGCGAGAATAATATACCTATAGTGGTTTTCAATATTCGTGAGCGCGGTAGGCTCTTAGATGTGATAAATGGAACCGGTATTTGCACTATTATAAATGATAATTAATGGATAAAAATCATGAGTGAATTTGATATTGATGAAATAAAACGCCGAATGGAAGGCGCTTTGAATTCCCTAAAGGCCGATTTTCAAGGACTTAGGACTGGTCGCGCGAATGTTTCCTTGCTCGAGCCGATTATGGTTGAAGCATATGGCTCTATGGTTTCAATAAACCAAGTTGGATCTATTAGTGCGCCGGAACCGCGTATGTTGGCGGTAAATGTATGGGACAAAGGCACTATTGTTAGTGTTGAAAAAGCTATACGTAATTCGGGTCTTGGTCTTAATCCAATAGTTGATGGCCAAGTTCTGCGTATTCCAATTCCGCCACCAAATGAGGAGCGCCGCCGCGAGCTTTCAAAGCTAGCGGGTAAATATGCCGAAAACGCAAGAGTTGCGGTTCGCAATGTGCGCCGCGATGCAAATGAAAGTTTGAAAAAGGCCCAAAAAGATAATGAGATTAGCGAAGACGAATTGAAAAAGCTAACCAATAATGTGCAAGAGGCAACCGATAATTATGTTAAGCAGGTCGATGGCCTATTAAAGGTCAAAGAAGAAGAGATTATGCAGGTCTAAGATGGTGGGTGCGATTAGCTCTAGCGCTATTCCAAAAGAAGCGGCCTCGACGGGCCGCGATAGCGCTTTGCATGTCGCAATTATCATGGATGGCAACGGGCGTTGGGCGAAAAAGCGCCATATGCCGCGAGTTTTTGGCCATCAAGCCGGTGTCGAAGCTTTGCGCAACATTGTTGAATGCGCGCCAAGCCTTGGTATTGGGACATTATCGGTTTATGCGTTTTCGACAGAAAATTGGCGCAGGCCACCCGATGAAATTGAGGGCCTATTTGCGCTTTTGAAACAATTCATCAAGTCGGATTTGCGCCGCCTTCAACAAAATGGGGTAAGGGTTCGTATTCAAGGCCGCCGCGAGGGTCTAAGTAATGATATACTCGCGCTTATTGATGAGGCAGTTGAAAGCACCAAACATAATGAAAAGCTCTCTTTGGTGATTTGTTTTAATTATGGCGGACAAGCAGAAATCCTTGATGCAGTAACAAAGATTGCTATTGATGTAAAAGCAGGAAAACTTGATGAAAAACAGATTGATAATCAAGTATTTGAAAAGTATTTGTTAAGTAGTGAATGGCCGGCACCCGACCTAATAATAAGAACAGCAGGTGAAAAGCGGCTATCGAACTTTCTTATGTGGCAAAGTGCATATTCTGAATTTGTATTTTGCGATATTTTATGGCCAGATTTTACTCCCGAAAATTTGAAGTCAGCAATTCATGAGTTTTCAACTCGGAATCGGAGATTTGGGGGAATTTAATGGATAGCCAAGATAATTCTAGCTCTGAAGTAAAGCCAAAAGCGTCCAATGAATTGCGCAATCGCGTGGTTTATTCATTTCTTATGATGGGTGGTGGCTTATTTGCGGCAATTGCGGGCGGGATTCCATGGGCTTTGGCTGCTAGTTTTGTTATGGCCACCATCGCATATGAATGGGCTGGAATGGCGGATAATAGCCGCAAATACCAATTAGCGGCCACAATTATTGCCGGATTTTGCGGTTTGTTATTTGTAATGGGAACCCAAAATATTCAAATTATAGCATGCGTGATCTTTGCTGCTGTGCTTTCCGCCGCAACATTAAAAAGTGGACCCTTGGCAGTTTTTGGTTCAGCCTATCTTGCGCTTTGTGGCTTTTCCTTCGCTTCTTTGCGCGCCGATGAAAGTGGGCTTTTATGGATTTTTGGCTTGTTTTCAGTCGTTTGGGCTACTGATAGCTCTGCATTCGCAATCGGCCGTTGGCTAAAAGGGCCAAAATTAATGCCTATCATAAGCCCGAATAAGACATGGTCGGGCTTTGCCGGTGGCATTTTGGCGGGAACTGCCGCAGGTGCTCTTTATTCGGTATTGGTGAATCTATTTCTTCAAGAACAAAATGTTTTCAGAACCATCCTTCCATGGACGATAATTGGCTTTTTACTAGCTCTTTCGTGCCAGTTGGGGGATTTACTTGAATCGCTTGCAAAACGTAGGTTTGGCGTAAAAGATGCATCGAGCCTAATACCTGGACATGGTGGTTTGCTCGATAGGCTTGATGGACACCTTGCTGCTGCCCTAACATTGATGTGTATTGTGGTATTCCCTGACCTCGCGGGGAGCTTAAAGTGAAGACATTAAGCATCCTCGGCTCTACTGGATCGGTGGGGTGCGCGACACTTGATGTTGTGCGCGAGGTAAACAACAATTCGCGAAATTCAAATGGCGCAGATATTTATAGCATTATTGCCCTAACGGCGTATAAGAATAGCGAAAAGCTAATTGAACAGGCCCTAGAGTTTCGTCCAAAAGTGGTTGCAATTGTTGATAAAGCACAAGGCGAAGCCGTAAAAAGCGCATTGGCAAATAAAGGCATTGAGGTCTTGATTGGTGAAAACGCAATCAGCGAGGCCGCGCAGTTCGAAAGCGATATGCTAATGGCGGCAATCGTTGGTTCTGCTGGCCTTGCCCCTACCTTAAAAGCTGTTGAGCGAAGCGCCACAATTTTACTGGCTAATAAAGAATGTCTTGTTAGTGCTGGCCCGATTTTTGTCTCTAAAGCAAAGCAATCTGGTTCTCGAATTCTTCCAGTTGATAGCGAACATAATGCTATTTTTCAGGTATTGAATAATAAACAGAATGTCGAAAAACTAGTTTTGACCGCTTCGGGTGGGCCGTTTTTAAATCATGAATTAGATGAATTGCATAATGTTACGCCAATTGATGCTTGCCGGCATCCAAATTGGGATATGGGCCGTAAAATTTCGGTCGATTGTGCAACTATGATGAATAAGGGGCTAGAACTAATCGAGGCCGCACTTTTATTCGATATGCCCGAAGATAGAATTGATGTTTTGATTCATCCGCAATCCATTATCCATTCAATGGTTTCTTATGCCGATGGTTCGGTTTTGGCGCAGCTTGGCACACCCGATATGCGGATTCCAATATCATATTGCTTGGCATGGCCAGATAGGCACACAATAAGCACCACAAGATTGGATTTGGCGCAAATTGCACGATTGGATTTCTTTAAACCTGATAATAATCGTTTTCCTGCTTTAAATTTGGCGCGTTTTGCAATGGCGCAATCCAAAAATGTCCCAACTATTTTGAATGCCGCGAATGAGTTTGCTGTAAATACTTTCCTATCCGGTAACGTGACCTTTACACAAATTGCTATAATAGTCGAAGAAACGCTGAATGAGGCGCAAAGAAGAGGGTATTTTGCACAAATGAATAGTCTTGATGACGTTGAGTTATCAGATAATATTGGACGCAAGATAGCCGCCGAAATTGCGCATCGACGCGCCGCATAAACTATTTAGGTATTAAAAATGCAATTGATGATTGATATTATACTTGGGCTTGTATCTTTTATATTAGTCCTTTCTTTGGTGATTTTTGTTCACGAGTTTGGACACTTCCAAGTTGCCAAATGGCTAAAAGTAAAAATCGAGAAATTTTCAATGGGCTTTGGGCCTGAATTATTAGCTTGGAACGATAAAGACGGTGTTCGGTGGCGCATAGCTGCATATCCAATTGGCGGCTATGTGAAGTTTGTTGGTGATAATGATGCAAGTTCTTTTACTTCAGAGGCGGCAAATGCCGATAAATCGGATACTGGCTTGTTTCACGCCAAGCCAGTTTGGGTCCGCGCCTTAGTAACTATAGCTGGGCCTTTATATAATTTTATCTTCGCCATTTTTATATTTGCAGCATTGCTTTTTTTCTTGGGCGAAACTCTTCAAAAGCCGGTTATCCAAAAAATTGATGAAGGATCTGCTGCGCAAAAGGCTGGCTTAATTGTTGGTGATACAATTGTTAGTATAAATGACAAGCCAATGGAAACCGTAAGCGATGTGCAGCGCACGGTTGTTACTGCCGGCGGACAAACTTTAAAAATGGTCTTGTCACGAAATAATGAAAATCTTTTGGTTGACGTAACTCCTTTAGTTGTTACGCGCGAAACGCCATTTGGTGACAAACAACAACAAGGCGCATTGGGGATTGGTCTTGGCGGCACGAGCAAAGATATTATCAAGAAGAAATACAATCCAATTGAGGCAATTGGTCGTGCGTCAGAAAAGACTGTGAACATTGTCGATACACAGGTGCGCTTTGTTGGCGCATTATTACGCGGCGGCATGTCAGCGGGTCATCTTAGTGGGCCAATTGGAATTGGGCAAACAGCGGGTCTAGTCGCCAAGAATAGTATTGATAGCGCCGGCGACGAGGCAAAAGCGGGCGAAAAATTGGCATCGCTTGCACTTGGCCTTATCCAATTGACTGCGGTTCTATCGATTTCTATCGGATTTATGAATTTATTGCCCCTCCCGATACTTGATGGCGGACATTTGGTCTTTTATGCTCTAGAGGCAATTCGCGGCAAACCAGTTCCCGATAATATTCAAGCCGCTAGTTTTAAGTTTGGGTTTTTCTGTCTTTTGGCATTGTTCGCATTTGCAACCTTTCAGGACCTAAGTAGATTTGGAATATTCAAACCATTCCAAGCTTTAACTGGCGCCGGATAATGAAGTCTTTGTAATTGTGGTTTTGTAAAATTGGGTGCTATATATTTTTCCACCCATAGGGCTATGAAAAATCTGTTTTTATAGCTATTGAGCCGATATAGGATTTAAAGAGCGTATTAATGATTTCGACAAAGCCAATTATGAAGAAGAAGATTATATTAAGTTCTGTTGCCGCCATAGCTTTGTGTGGCGCATTGGCATTTAATACGACGGCTCTTGCGCAGGAGGCTGTGGCAACTCAGCCCCAACCCGCACAAACCATTCGCCAGCTAATCGTTGAAGGTAACCAAAGGGTCGAATCCGAAACCATTCTTGCTTATGTTGCTATCGCACCCGGTGAGCCGTTTGATCCAGAGCGCATTGATATATCCTTGAAATCGCTATTTGCGACAGGCTTTTTCGCCGACGTTCAATTTGAGCAGCGCGGCGCTGCTTTGGTTGTAAAAGTAGTTGAAAATCCTACAATTAACCAAGTAATTTTTGAGGGTCAAAAGTCATTGACCACCGAAAAGCTTGAAAAGGAAGTTCAAATAAAACCTCGCGCTTGGTTTTCTGTTGGGCGTGTACAAGCTGATAAGAAACGTCTTGTTGAGGTTTATCGCCGCGCCGGAAATTTCGCTGCTGTGATTACGCCAAAAATCAAGGAGCAACCGCAAAACCGCGTAGATTTGATTTTTGAAATCGAAGAGGGGCCAAAGACCGGTATTCGGAATATCGATTTCATCGGAAATAAAGCCTATTCCGAGCGTCAGCTAAAGGGTGTGATTGTTACCGAAGAATCCAAATGGTGGCGCTTTTTCTCCAGCAAGGACAATTATGATCCTGATAAAATGGAATATGACCGCGAACAATTGAGTAAATTTTACCTCAATAATGGTTATTATGATTTCAAAATTAATTCTGCGGTCGCTGAACTATCGCCAGATCAAAAGGACTTTTTTGTTACTTTCAGTATGGAAGAAGGCGAAAAATATAAGGTCGGCGAAATTAAAGTAAATGCGCAATTAGAGCGCCTGTCGCCAGATGCTTTAAAAGCGGTCGTCCCGATTAAAACCGGCGCGGTTTATAATCGCGATCAGATAGAAAAAGCAATTGAGGCCATAACCTTTGCTGCGGGTGCGGCTGGATATGCCTTTGTCGATGTTCGTCCGATGGAGGTTCCTGATAGGGAAAATAGAACAGTTGGCCTAACATTTGAAGTAGATGAAGGGCCGCGCGTTTATATCGAACGAATTGATATTATTGGCAATACCGCAACTTTGGATCATGTGATTAGGCGTGAACTAAGACTTTCTGAGGGCGATGCTTTTAATCGCGTTCTCCTTGATAGCTCCAAAAACCGTATAAAAGCTCTTGGCTTTTTTAAAGATGTTACGGTCGAAGATAGACGCAGCTCTTTACCGGATAGAACTGTTGTAGAAGTTAAATTAGAAGAGCAAT
The DNA here is from genome assembly GCA_964442095.1 of uncultured Caulobacteraceae bacterium. Taxonomy (GTDB): domain Bacteria; phylum Pseudomonadota; class Alphaproteobacteria; order Caulobacterales; family Aquidulcibacteraceae; genus Pseudaquidulcibacter. Next base: position 8,435 of record CAYTWK010000007.1, read on the forward strand.
CAACGGGTGAATTGGCTTTCAGTCTTGGATATTCATCTGCCGAAGCTTATCAATTTGATGTTTCAATAACCCAAAGAAACCTGCGTGGCCGTGGCCAATTCCTTCGTTTTCGAATTGCCGCGAGTTCATATTCCAGGAATGTTGATATTCGCTTCACGGAGCCAAAGTTTCTAGGCCGCAACCTTGCCGCAGGTATCGATATTTTCTCGGTGCAGACCGATTATAGTAATTTTGGCGGATTTAGTAATGCGGGTGGCTTTTTGCAAACCTCCTCTGGTGTTGGTCTTCGGGTTGGTTTCCCAGTTGCCGAAGATAGAAATCTAGGTTTGCATTATACTTATCGTGTTGATTCTATTGAGTTTCCATTATTGGATTGCTCTATCACTAATGTGAACAGATCCGCTTCATGTTTTTATGAGGGTGATTTCGTAACCTCGCTGGCCGGTTATTCATTTAATTGGGATAGGCGTAATGACCCTATCAAACCAACACGCGGCTTTATTTTTAATATAAACCAAGAAATTGCTGGTATTGGCGATGGCGTTCAATACCATAAAAGCGAATTAGCGGCTGCGGTTTATCGCGGTATTTTCCCGGGTTGGGTATTATCAGCAAAATCTACTGCTGGTTATATTGATGGCTGGGGTGGAGATAATATTCGTATTAATGATCGCTTCTTTAAAGGCGGTCAGACTTTCCGTGGTTTTGATTTGGCTGGTCTTGGCCCGCGTCCAATCCTATCAACTGTGACATTGGATCCGAATGATCCTAGCAAAGTCCTCCCTGGTGTTGAAACCGCTTATGGTGACCCATTGGGCGGTAAGGCTTATGCAATCGGAACTTTCGAATTATCTGTCCCAACACCATTGCCTGAAAGCTATGGCATTAGCTCGGCTTTATTCGTTGATTTTGGAACTGTTGGCCTTTTGGATGCGATTGATAAAACGTTCCAAGATCAATCATTTACCGAAGGAACAGCGAGAAAAGTTACAAATATTAATGTTCGCGATTCGCTTTCATTGCGTGCCGCAGCTGGACTTTCTGTATTTTGGACTTCGCCGTTTGGCCCTGTCAGATTTGACTTTGCCTATCCTTTGGCTAATGAACCATATGATAGAAAGAGAAGTTTCCGCTTTTCTACCTCAACGGCCTTTTAATTATTCAAGAAGTTTATAGTATTATGGAGAAATTTATGAAAAAGATTATCACAATTGGCGCAGTATGCGCTTCCTTAATGGCAACGAGTGCTTTAGCGCAAACTGCCCCCGCTGCTGCACCTAGACCTGCTCCTCCTCCGTCTGCTCCCGCTGTCGCAAGTCCTGTTATAGTTGTCAATGTAGCCTATATCGTGCAAGCGTCTTCGGCTGGTCAAGATATGGCAAATAAGATTAATGCTATAACTCAGGCAATGGCAAGCGAACTTCAACCAGAAGCACGCGCAATTGATGCCGAAAGAAATCGTTTGGCACAAACTCCTGCATCGCAATTGCAAACACCGCAATTTCAAGCGCAAGAGGAGGCTTTAGGTAAAAGACTTCAGGCATTTGAAGTAAAGCGCCAAAAAGCGGCTGCTGACCTTCAAGCTACACGTCAGGCTGCGTTTGAGGCACTTCAAGCTTCACTTGATCCAGTCCTAAAAAGCCTATTAGCTTCAAGGAACGCTTATATTATTCTTGACACTGGTTCTGCCGTTGATTTCGTTGGCGGCGTTGATGCAACTGCTGATTTGCTGGCTAAATATAATGCTGCGGTAAAAACAATTAATGTAACACGGGTCAATACCGCTGCACCTGCTGCAAATCCTGCGCCTGCTGCGCCTGCTGCTCCTGCAACTAATGCACCATTGCCGCGTGCGCCTACACCTGCACCAGCGCCTCGCCCTAGATAGATTGTTGTAAAATTTATGATAGATAGTCGTTTCTATCAAAAAAGGCCGCCACTTAAGCTTTCGCAGATTGCTGAATTTGCTTCTATTGGTGGCGGCATTGGCGATAGGGACGACATTGTCATAAATTCAGTTGCACCCTTAAACGAGGCGACACAGAGCGATATCGCTTATTGTGAAAAAGCCAAAAATGGTGAAATTATTACCAATGCTGGTGCGTGTTTCGTGCGCCAAGCTGATATTAATGCCCTTCCTAGCCAAGTTGCCCCATTGGTCGTGGACAATCCGCGGGCCGCATTTTCGCAGATTGCAAATTATTTGGTAGATATTCATGATAATGATGTGGATATCCAAGACGGAATTATCGAAGACGGCGCAATTATCCATGAAAAGGCGATAATTGCTAAAAGTGCCTCCATTGGGCGCGGAACAAAAATCGGCGCGAATTCTTTTATTGGCATTGGGGTTTCAATCGGCCGAAACTGCGTAATAGGTCCCAATTGTGTAATAGATTGCGCCTTAATCGGTGATAATGTCAAAATTGGTGCCAATAGCGTTATTGGAAAAGCGGGATTTGGAATTGTCCCAAGCGCTAGTTCGCTTCTAGATGTGCCGCATTTTGGCCGCGTTGTTATCCAAGATAATGTGAGTATTGGGGCACTTTGCACGGTAGATAGAGGGGTTTTTGGTGATACCATAATTGGTATATCTACAAAAATCGACAACCATTGCCATATTGCCCATAATGTAACTGTCGGCAAAAGCGTGATAATGGCGGCCTATGCCGGAATATCTGGATCCGTTCAAATTGGCGATTATGTTATGATGGGTGGTAGAGTAGGTGTGGGGGATCACTTTAAGATTGGCAATGGCGCTAGATTAGCGGCATGTTCTGTAATATTAAGCGATGTGCCAGCTGGTGAAACCTATGGTGGATATCCTGCAAAACCACGCGTAAAATGGATGCGCGAGATTGTAAAGCTCGCAAGATTAGCAAGCGAAAAGTAATAGTGGAAAGAAAATGGAATTTACACAAGATTTTATAGATTGTGACGAAGTTACAAGACGGATTCCGCACCGTTATCCGTTCCTATTAGTTGATAAATGCCGAAATTATATAGAAGGCAAATCTATAATTGGCACAAAATGCGTTACTTTCAACGAACCTTTTTTTGTGGGCCACTTCCCTAATCGGCCTATAATGCCAGGGGTTCTAATTATTGAAGCTATGGCACAAACCAGCGCGGTTTTAATGTCTAAAACCCTTGATGTTGATTTAGAAAAGGCCGGTATTATGTTTATGTCGGTTGATAATGCCAAATTCCGTAGGCCAGTTCGCCCTGGCGATGTATTAGAAATGCATGTTGAAGTTACGCTCGCGCGCCGCAATATTTTCCGTTTTAAGGGCAGTGCTTTGGTCGAAGGTGAATTATCCTGTGAAGCGGAATGGGCCGCAATGAAAGTAGATATTTAATGAATGCTGGTCATGCCCCCGAAATTCACCCGAGCGCCATTATCGAAGATGGCGCGCAAATTGGTAATGGCGCAAAGATAGGGCCATTCTGCATTATAGGTAAAGATGCGATTATTGGCGCTCGGACAGTTTTGCGGGCCAATGTTCATATTCTGGGGCATACTTTTATTGGCGAAGATTGCGATATTCACTCTTTTGCGGTTTTAGGTGGTGCACCACAGGATCTCTCCTATAAGGGTGAGCCGACTAAAGTTACAATTGGCGATAGATGCACATTTCGCGAAAACACAACGGTTAGCCGCGGCACTATTAATGGCAAAGGTGAGACAATAATCGGCAATGATTGCTATTTGATGTCTTGTGCTCATGTTGGCCATGATAGCATTGTTGGAAATAATGTTGTGATGGCAAGTAATGTTGCACTCGCGGGCCATGTTACGATTGGCGAAAGAGTGATTTTAGGTGGATTATCGGCGGTCCATCAATATTGCCGCGTCGGTCGTCATGCATTCGTTGGCGGTCTGGCGGCAGTGGTTTCCGACGTAATTCCATATGGCTCAGTAATTGGCGTTCAGGCGCATCTTGCGGGCTTAAACCTAGTTGGATTGAAAAGACGCGGCTTCTCTCGGGTGCAAATTCATGAAATGCGCGCAGCATATCGTATGCTATTCGCCGAGGAGGGCACGCTCCAAGAGCGCCTCGAAGATGTAATTGAGCGGTTTTCCAATGTTCCAGAAGTTATGGAAATTGTGGATTTTGTGCGCTTTGATTCCGCCCGTCCACTTTGTTCGCCGCGCGATTGATATTTGATATTAAAATGGAACTACCGAAGAAAATTGGAATAATTGCAGGTTCAGGAAGTCTTCCGATTGAAATCGCGCATTTTGCCCAATCTTCTGGGATTGATATTCACCTCAGTCGAATTAATGGAATGAGTGAGGATATTTTGCCCGAGTTGAACGGCTCGTGCTTTGGCCTAGGCGAATTTGGTAAGCGTATGAAAGCCCTAAAAGACGGCGGCTATTTGCACATAATATTTGCCGGATATGTGAATCGCCCTGACTTTTCGACTTTGAAATTTGATACTATGGGCTTGGTCATGTTGCCATCGATTTTGGCGGCTGCCAAAAAGGGTGACGATGCAATTATGCGCGCTATCCTTGGGCATTTTGAGAAAGCTGGTTTTATTGTATTTGGCCCCGAGGTTCTGCAAAAAGAATTAATTGCTCCTCTTGGTGCAATTGGCGCAGTAAAACCAACTAAGGAACAGATGTTTGACATAGAGACTGCGGCGCGAGCTGCTTATCAAATTGGTAAATTAGACATTGGCCAAGGTTGTGTAGTGTCGAATGGTCTAGTTTTGGCGGTAGAGGCGCAAGAGGGAACCGACGCAATGTTAAAGCGAATATTGACCCTGCCAAAAGAATTGCGCGGCACTGAAAAATTAAATGGCGTTTTATGTAAAAGACCAAAGCCAATTCAAGAAAAGCGAATTGATTTGCCGACAATTGGTATGACAACTCTTGAAAATGTTATTGCCGCCGAATTATCGGGTATAGCAATAGAGGCTGGCGGTGCATTAATCGCGCAAAAACAAAGCTTGATTAAAATGGCTGACGAAGCAGGGGTGTTCATCTACGGCTTTGATGAAAGTTTAGGTCAAACTTAATGGAAGCAATAAAGCGCCTATTCATAATTGCGCCAGAGCCGTCTGGGGATCATTTAGCAGCCGAATTTATCAGTGCTGTGCGTGAATTGAACCCAAATATAGAAATTAAAGGCATGGGCGGCAAGCAAATGGCCAGTTTGGGTGTTGAAACACTTGTATCGACAGAAGGGCTGGCGATACTTGGCCTTATAGAAGCCTTAGGAGCATGGCGAAACGCGGTGAATAAGGCACGTGAAGTAGCAAAACATGTCCATGAATTTAAACCCGATGCAGTGGTTTTGATTGATTCATGGGGTTTCACGCTTCGGGCGGCCCAGCAAATAAGAAAATTATTGCCAAATGTTCGACTGATAAAAATGGTTGGGCCGCAAGTTTGGGCAACTAGGGCAGGGCGTGCCAAGACATTGGCGCAGACCTATGACGAATTATGGTGCATTCACGAGTTTGAAGAACCCTATTATGCCGGCCTTCCGATAAAAGTTCGAACAATTGGAAATCCTGGGCTTGGCCGATTAGAAAAAGGCTCAAGGGAACGATTTATTACAAAGTTCGCACTGACAAGTCATGAGACAATTGGAATTCTTCCAGGGTCACGAAAACGCGAAATAGAAAATATCCTCCCACCCATGCTCGAGGGTGCGCGTCTATTGTCGCAAAGACATAATGGCCTTGTGTTTGTGACCGTCGCGGCCAGTGCAATAAAAGATAAATTATTGGAATATGAAAAGGATTGCGGATTTAAATGGCTTATAGTTGATGAAAGCGAAAAATCGGACGCTTTCGCATCTATGAAGGCGGCTATGGCATGTTCGGGCACAATAACTTCGGAATTGGGCGAGGCCAAAGTGCCAATTATTATAGGCTATCTAATTGATAAGCTTACATATTTTATAGTTCGCACTTTTCTTTTGAAGACGCCATTTATTTGTTTGATGAATGTAGCAATGGGACGCGAAATAGTCCGCGAATTATTACAAGATGAGTTGAATGGTGAAAATATCGCCAGCGAAATTAGCCTCTTAATTGAAGATGAAAGCTATCGGCTAAAGCAGATTGAAAATCAAAACCAAGCCCTAAAACTAATGGGGCTAGATGATGCTCAAAATGACGAAAACACTTCGGCCAGAAGAGCCGCGCGCTATTTAATGCAAAAATAGCTACGCGGCGACTTATTAGCTAGCGCTTGCTGATATCGGTGTAATCTCTTGCGGTTGCACCAGTATAAATTTGCCGTGGGCGGCCAATCTTTTGCGCGTCATCCTCGTTCATCTCGCTCCATTGTGCAATCCAGCCAACAGTTCTGGCCAAAGCAAATAGAACCGTAAACATTTCAACCGGGAAGCCCATTGCCCGAAGCGTAATGCCCGAATAGAAATCGATATTTGGATATAGCTTTCTTTCGATGAAATAAGGATCGGAAAGCGCAATTCTTTCGAGTTCAACCGCAACTTCTAAAAGTGGATCATCCTTAATGCCAACCGCCTTGAATACTTCATGGCAAGCCTTCTGCATTACTTTTGCGCGCGGATCATAGTTTTTATAAACTCTATGTCCAAAGCCCATAAGTCTTACATTTGAATTTTTATCCTTAACTTTTTCGATAAAAGCAGGAATATTATCCACATCGCCAATTTCCATTAACATATTGAGCGCCGCTTCATTCGCGCCGCCATGTGCAGGACCCCAAAGCGAGGCAATGCCCGCGGCAATACATGCAAATGGATTTGCCTCTGATGAGCCAGCAAGACGAACAGTCGATGTGGATGCATTTTGTTCATGGTCGGCATGGAGAATGAATATTTTTTCCATTGCTTTGGCAAGAACTGGATTAACTACATAATCTTCAGCAGGGACGGCAAAACACATGCGCAAGAAGTTTGCAGCATAATCTAGATCGTTGCGGGGGCTTACAAAGGGTTGCCCAAGCCAATATTTATAGGCGCGCGCAGCTATTGTTGGAATTTTCGCTATCAAGCGGTGCTGGGTAATAACTCTTTGGATTGGATCATTAATATCCAAACTATCGTGGTAAAATGCCGACAATGCACCAACTGCGCCAACCATTACCGCCATTGGATGCGCATCGCGCCTAAAACCTTCAAAGAAGCGGTCAAATTGCGCATGTAGCATTGTGTGGCGCGTAATATTGGTTGTGAATTCTTTGAATTCTTCTTTTTTGGGCAATTCACCTTTTAAAAGCAAATGGCAAACCTCAAGGAAGCTTGCTTTTTCTGCCAATTGATCGATTGGATAGCCGCGATGCAAAAGGACACCAGCGTCACCATCAATAAAGGTAATTTGGCTTTCGCAAGAGGCAGTAGATGTAAAGCCTGGGTCGTAGGTGAACATGCCGCTTTGCGCATAAAGTTTGCGAATATCAATTACATCCGGACCTGTTGTGCCTGAATAGATTGGCAATTCAATTCGTTTGCCATCAATCTCTAAAATTGCATTGCCTTTTGGCGTGATATTTGATTTCATTACTTACCCCTATTTTCAATTGCTGTTAGCGCTTGGTCCAAACGCAACAAAGTCTCTGTTTTGCCAAGTGTTTCGATAATAATCGCCAAATCTGGGGCGACTAATCCACCTGTTAAAGCTGCGCGAATAATTGGTCCAATTTTACCAAGTCCAACCCCCCGATTCTGCGCAATCAAATCAATTTTTTCCTTAATAGTAAATCTATCCCAAAGTATAGGTTCGGACAAGAATTTTCGCACTTCAATAATTATTTCTGCGGCATTCTTATCCAATATTGCTTCTGATTTTTCATTATAGCGAATTGGTGAATTTACCCATAAATATTCGCTTTGTGTGACTAAATCATGAATTGTCTTTGCACGCTCCTTTAGGTCTGGAATAGCACCCAATATTCTGCTACTATAAATAGTATCTATTGCGATTTCTTTAACTTTTGCAATTTCATAAATTAAGCCAACAAGTCTTTGATTATCCGACAATTTTATAAAATGCGCATTTACTTGATTAAGTTTATCAAAATCTAGCCTTGAAGGGCTTTTGCCAAGGCCTTCTAGGTCAAATATTTGGATTGCTTCATCTATTGGAATAATATCCAAATCACCTTTTGACCATCCAAGACGCAATAAATAGGATAAAACCGCCTCTGGCAAATAACCCATGTCTTTATATTCACCAACCGCTAGTGCGCCGTGCCGCTTTGATAGCTTCTTACCATCATCGCCATGTATAAGCGGGATATGTGCGTAAATTGGGCGTGGCCATCCCAATAAATCAATTAAAACACTTTGGCGCGCCGCATTGGTTAAATGGTCGTCACCTCGGATAACATGTGTAATCCCCATGTCATAATCATCAACAACAACAGCTAGCATATAGGTCGGCGTGCCATCAGAACGCAAAATAACCATATCATCAATTTGCCGACCCATTGTTTTAACGGGTCCTTGAACCTTATCGTCAATTATAATTTCGCTATCCAAATCGGGTGCGCGCATACGCACTACATATGGTAAATCTTGCGGGCTATCTTTTCGGTCGCGCCAAGGCGAGCGTAGGGCACGGCCTTCGGCTTTTGCTTCTTCGCGCGCAATTTCTATTTCGGCGTCGGTGGCATAACATCTAAAAGCCCCACCATTTGCCAATAATTCATGGGCAATTTGGGCATGGCGATTTGCGCGCGAGAATTGAAATAGAGGCTCATCATCACTTGTAAGCCCTAGCCAATTGAGCCCATCAAAAATCGCATTCACTGCCGCTTCAGTAGAGCGCGCGCGGTCGGTATCTTCAATTCGAAGAAGAAATTTTCCGCCGTGACGCCTTGCAAACAAATAATTGAACAGAGCTGTTCGTGCGCCGCCAATATGCAAATCGCCAGTTGGGGAGGGTGCAAACCTTGTTATTATTGGCTTTGATGATATGTCTTGCTGCATGGACAATAAAGAGCCTTTGTTAGCCGAATTGATTAATGATGAAACTGCCGCACCCAATACGCGGGGCAGTGCTACGGCTCTAGCATTTTTATCGCAAAAGCCAAATAAAGAAGGCATTATTTCAAGACTTCGTAACAGTTTCAATATCAATGATATTATTGCAATCGAAAGAACTAGATTAATCCTTTGGGGCCCAGTGGTTTTTGGCTTTGGAGCTGCTGCGGGCTGCGGTGTTTTCGCTGGTTCCAAATTAACGGATATTTTCGCAATAGCTTTATTCTTATTGGCTTTATATTTTGTGGCCGCATTGGTGGCAAAGCGATTAGATAAGCGCATAATCGCACCGATTAAGATAGTAATATTGGCCATATTGATTTTTCAAGCCGGCATAATGATTGCACTTTTGCGTATAGAGGCAGTTCACGCGCCAGTTTTTACTTCGCAAATAGCAAATCCAATTCAAATTTCGGGCGAAATTATTGATATTGACAAAAGCTATAGTGGAAATTGGCGTGCAAAAATCAAAATAGAGAGCTTTCAAAACCTAGCAAAAGACAAAAGTCCCAAATATATACGACTATCAATTAGAGAGCTTAAGGCTGACCAAATTGGCGCGAAAATTAATTGTCTGGCCGAGTTACAAACTCCGCCACCGCCAATTATCCCAGGCGGCTATAATTTTGCAAGAAAGGCATATTTTTCACAAATTGGCGCAGTCGGCTTTTGTAAATCAAAGCCTGCTTTTTCGCAAACGGCGGATATTTCAAGTATTGATGAATTTCGAAATTTTGTAACCCGCCAAAGATTGCAAACAAGCGCATTATTAGCCGATCATAAAGTTGGCGGCGGTGGCGGCTTTTTAGCGGCAGTCTTTACTGGCGATAGATCTTGGATGTCGAACGAGGATACTAATGCGCTTCAAATTTCTGGGCTGCATCATATAGTTTCCGTATCCGGCATGCATATTACTTTGATTGCGGGGATTGTATTTCTTACTTTTTCAAAAATCTTAGCCTTAATTGCGCCTTTGGCTCTGCGCTTTGATGTGCGAAAAATCGCCGGCACTCTTAGCATACTAATCGCAACTTTATATACCATCTTCTCTGGCGCCGAGGCTCCAGCAGTGCGTGCTTTAATGATGTGTTTCGTAGTATTCGGCGCAATATTGCTTAATCGCCGCGCTATAAGTATGCGTGGGCTCGCGATTGCTGCTTTATTATTATTATTGATAAGACCTGAAAACGCCATTGATGCTGGCTTTCAAATGAGTTTCCTTGCGACAATGGCTTTGGTGGCACTTTGGGAATCATATGAGATTGGTATTAAAAAGCCGCGGCTTAATATATTAAGGACGGGCCTTGTTTGGCTTATTGGTGCACTGATGGCAAGTTTTGTTGCAGGGCTAGCAACTATGCCAATCGCGGTGCATAATTTTGGTGCTATTACTACTTATGCTTTGATTGCAAACCTATTAGCAACGCCGATTAGCGATTTTTTAGTAGCGCCATTTTCACTTTTGGGCGTATTATTCTCACTCTTTGGATTTTCGGAGCCATTTTTTAATGTCGCTTCATGGGGATTAGATTTAATCCTTAAAATCTCATATTATTTTGCGAATGCGCCCTTTGCCAGTATCAAGACCAATCCTTTGAATGAGGCCGCGACTTTCTTTTTAGTGTTTTGTGCGCTTTGGCTTTGCCTCTGGAAAACAAATTTTAGGTATTTAGCTGTTCTTCCATTAATGATTGGGCTATTTGTTTGGGTGACTACTTCAAAACCTGTTCTATTAGTTTCCCCAGAAGGCCGCGCTTTTTTAAATATTTCAGACGGGAATTTGAAAATATGCTTCTTGAGAGGAGCAAAATTTGATGCGCGGCGCCTAATTAGTGCTTCGCACCTTAACCAGAGTCAAAAAGACATTCTAATAGCGCAGCTTGATTACCCAAATTTTAGGAAATGCCGCGCCAGTGAAGGCGATTTTGAGGCGCATTTTATCTCACCAAAAGATGAAAACGCAAACAAGTCAATGGTGCGACAAGCGGCTATTGCTACTCCCGTTCTATCGCTTACTTTCAATAATAAATCTTATGCCCTAGACGCAAAAACAGCGCCATTTGGCGCTGTCTTGGTTCGTGACGATGGTATTTTGCACTTACATAAGCAGATCAAAAGCTCTGCGCCATGGCTATTAAAGGCAAATTCCAATCAATAACGGCGATATAGAGACACTAATACACCTTGAACAACTACTTGGTCGGGCCCAAAAATTCTGGTTTCATAGCGTGGATTGGCGGCCTCTAGGGCAATGGATTTTCCCTTGCGACGTAGGCGCTTTAGAGTTGCCTCTTCATCATCAATTAAGGCCACAACGATATCCCCGTTTTGTGCATCATCGGTGCGGCGCAAAATTACAATGTCACCCTCTAGTATGCCAGCATCTATCATAGAATCACCGCGAACCTCTAGGGCATAGTGAATTGACGGATCTAGCTCGCTTGGGGCATCAATCATTCCAATTTCATTTTGAATAGCGGCAATTGGAACGCCGGCAGCAATCTTGCCAAGAATAGGTATATTTTGATTAGCGGCGCGCGGAATTGGCGCAGCATTTGCCTTTTGGCTAACTAAAACGGGTTTAGAATTCGAACTTCCACTAGTCGCACCAGTTTGCGGTAATTTAATAACTTCTAGGGCGCGGGCGCGATGTGCCAATCGCCGCAAAAACCCTCTTTCTTCAAGGGCGGAAATCAGTCTGTGAATGCCAGATTTCGACGCAAGATTAAGTGCGTCCTTCATTTCATCAAATGATGGTGACACTCCATCCTTTTTAAGCCGTTCGTTTATAAATAGCAAAAGCTCATTTTGTTTAGAGGTTAGCATAAGATTCTCCGGTTAAAATTCGAAAACCCAAAATTCAATAAATCCACAATTTATTGATATTATAGCCTCGAATCGTTATCTAAGTGTGAACGCAACAAGAACAAAATGCAAGTGTTCTTTTTATGTTCTTTGTCAAATAGATGACAATTTTATGCATTTTTACCGCTTTTTGGCTTTCAAACTTTTGCCTTATTAATAATTGTGGTCTAACAAGCCAGTATGAAAGTTCGTTTTGCACCATCACCGACCGGAAAATTGCATGTTGGCAATATCCGCACCGCACTCTTAAATTATCTTTATTGCCGCGCAAATAATGGCAAGTTTTTATTGCGTATTGATGATACCGATTTTGTCCGCTCGACTAAAGAATCTGAAGAAGGAATACGCGAGGACTTAACTTGGCTTGGGATAAAGTGGGACGAGATTGAATATCAATCAAAGCGCAATGAAGTCTATGACAAGGCCGCCGCAGACCTCAAGGCTAAGGGGCTTTTGTATCCGTGCTACGAAACTTCAGAGGAATTAGACCGCAAACGTAAAGTGCAAACCGCTTTGGGGCGACCGCCAATTTATGACCGCGCCGCTTTAAACCTAAGTGATGAAGAAAAAGCGGCGCACGAGGCCGCAGGGAATATGCCGCATTGGCGCTTTAAACTATCGGGTAATCGCGTGGTTTGGAATGATTTAGTTCGCGGTGAGCAATCGGTTGATACTGGTTCAATGTCGGACCCCGTCCTAATTCGCGCTGATGGCGCATATTTATACACGCTCCCAAGTGTTGTTGATGATGTTGATCTGGGCATCACGCATGTCGTGCGCGGCGAGGATCATGTAACCAATAGCGGCGCACAAATAGAGATATTTGAAGCTCTATCAGGTCGCAGACCCGAATTTGGACACTTTCCATTATTGGTCGGCGCAGAAGGTGAAGCGCTTTCAAAGCGTCTTGGCTCGATGTCTATTGAAAGCCTCAGAGAAGAGGGCGTGGAGCCTATGGCGATTTTATCGCTTTTGGCAAAATTGGGCACGTCAGACCCAGTGGAGGCTTATGCAGATCTTAATGATTTGGTTTCGGGTTTTGCCTTTGGAAAAATTGGCCGTGCGCCGGCGCGCTTTAACCCCGATGATGTCTATCGCCTTGATACCCAATTATTGCATATGGCCGAATATTCCGCTGTAAATGCGCGCCTCGGGGCATTGGATGCCGATTTAGGCGAGGGGTTCTGGAATATTATTCGCGGCAATTTGAATAAATTAGAAGACGCAAAAATTTGGGCGGGTGTTGTTAATGGCCCAATCACCCCAATCATTGAAAATGCTGAATTTGCTGCGGCGGCGGCTCAATGTGTGCCTGAAGACCCATTTGATGAAACCACATGGAAAGTGTTCACCGAGGCAGTGAAAGCCAAAACGGGCGCAAAAGGGCGCGATTTGTTTATGCCGCTACGTTTAGCACTAACAGCGCAAGAACACGGCCCCGATATGGCGCGAATGTTTGCCCTAATTGGGCGGGAAAAAGCTGTGGCGCGCCTAAAAGGAAAGCCCGCCTAAGCGGGCTTTTTGGCGCTATTGAATAGAATTTGCTAAAATAGCTTTTGCGCGTTCTCTTGCGTTTTTGACAACATTTCTTCCATTTTTGGAATGACCTCTAAGGCGCTATCAACAACCGCATAGGCATTTACAAAATTATCCGGCGTGAAATGATTATCGTGGAACATTTTGAACATCTCAACAAGCGGTTGCCAAAATTCTTTGCCGACAAATACGATTGGCTTTTTGTGAAGTTCTAGGCGGTGCCATGAAAGGGTTTCGACAACTTCTTCGAGTGTGCCAATACCGCCCGGAAGCACGGCAAAGCCATCTGATTCGTCAAATAAAAGCCATTTGCGCTCATGCATGGTATCAACCATAATGGTTTCGATTTCTGGGTGTGGAAGTTCCCATTTCGTAAGGAAATGCGGCATAATTCCCAAGACCTTGCCACCGCTTTCAAAAGCTGCGCGGCTAGATGCGCCCATTAGGCCGACATTGCCGCCGCCATATACAAGGCGCTTTCCTTTTGCTGCAATGTCTTTACCAATTTCGGTTGCAATATCGATAAATTTCTTATCTGCGCGGTTTGATGATCCGCAATACACACATATAGAATCAAGTTTCATACTATCTCTTTTCGTTATTATTTTTCATACATTCATTTTTAGACGAATATATTACACCAATTCACTAATTTTTGGCAAATTGTCGCAAAGAATTGCCTTGTAATAAACGAGCTGAAACGTGAGCGAGGCGAAATAAAGAATTTGCCAATAAAAAGCAAAAACTGCGCTTTTTGATTTTTATTGTCGAAATTACCAAAACTCTGAGTGAGCCGCGGAGCGGCGAGGGTGGAGTTTTGAAGTGGTGGCTCCCCGAGCAGGGCTCGAACCTGCGACCGAGCGATTAACAGTCGCTTGCTCTACCAACTGAGCTATCGAGGAATACTTGGTATGGGGCTTTGCCCGAATTTGCGCTTTATAGCTTTATCAAATCTCTTTGCAAGTAGATAATTGCATATAGAACCGCAAAAATGGCTGTTGCCTATAAAAAAAAACGAGGAACCTATGGTTCCCCGCTTGGAAGT
>CAYTWK010000008.1:0-22638 GCA_964442095.1 uncultured Caulobacteraceae bacterium
TCATAGGCAAATAGTGAAATATGATCGGGCGCATCGATACGAACTGGGAAATCTTTTTGAATATAGGTTTTTATCTGGTTAAATACTTCTAGAGGCATATCATACAATTCACCCATATTATCGGGGACATTCAGAACATGGATATTGCCAGCCGAATATTGGTTCATTAACAAAATCGGCACTGCTTTATTGTTTCCAACACCGCGAATTACTGCCCATGAATCATTGGTGTAAAAGCGAATATCAGGAAACATAATATCTTTTGGCGCAGTATTCTTATTGTCACGCATTGAATAGCCATTACCCGCCCCATAGCCATTGAAATAATCGTTTATATTTATTTTGTTTCCCGTAACCTCGACCTCAAGAATATCGCGGAAGCCTTTGTTTTGCATAGCATTTACGAAACCAGAGGTGACAAAGATATTTTTACCTTGGCGCAAAGAAGTCTTTATTTTTTCGATTATTTGCGGGTCATGCTTTGCGGCTTCGGTCAAAAGAATTGTTTGCGAATTATTTGGATAATATGGTGATAATTCAATCGGCAGCCCCATATTGCCAAGGTAATTATGAAGGAAATCTTCTCCGCTCGAATGAAATGGTTTATAAGATGCTATGCCAATTGGGTTTCCCAATTTTGCTATATATGGATCTATTATTTCTAAGGCTGCACCTGCAGCCCTGCCCCACCCAGCACCATGAGAATTTGGGTTTTTGCTTTTGAAATCTTTGGCGATTTTCTCCCAATCGAAACTTGTTCCTTTATTTGCCCAAGCCTTTCTTTCACCACCGCTAATGGTTTCTGGCTCGCTCATTGGTTGCCAATTGAAAAGAGTAATTTCGGGCGCTTTGGCAAAAAGTGTTAGCCATAATTGCTCAGCATACCTATCAACAGACAAAGTTGAAAAAGTATCAACCCAACCGCCGCCATTATGGCCATCGGGGCGAATATTCTTAAAATAGCGATAGACCAAATAGGATTCGTATTCTTGCAGCAATTGGTCGGTGATAATTGGATCTCTAGTTTCGGTCCCCGTATAAAGACCATCAAACATCAAGGATTGCTTTTCCAAATCATAACCTGTGCCTTGGAAATGTTCATACCAATTGGGATATTTAATGATTACTTTTGCGCGCGGGTTAATTTTGCGAGCTACGTCCAAAACTACATTCTTGGAAATTTCGCGCATTTTTTCCAGACGATATTCGCTCCAACTTTTACTACCTTTTGCTTTTATATTTGCCTCAGATTTTGAATTATAAAAGAAAAAATCATCTAGAATAATTTCATCAAAATGGCGCGCACTCAACTCGACTGCCCGTTTGGCTTCAGCAACATCAGTAGGGTTTTCATAGTCGAAAGTTCCGAATTGGCCATCTTTGCCGCCAGCAGCTAAGGTAATGCCACCCGCAACTTCAATTCCCTTTGAAGTAAAATAGGATTTAACCAGACGTAATTCTTCGTCGGTTGCGAACATCCTATCGCGGTATGTTTCTAAATAGACTTTGTCGAATTTCACTTGCGAATAGGCTCGCGCAAACTGCGTTTCAAAAACAGCGGCATCAGCAAGTGATTTTGCATTATTTACCGCAATATATATTGCAGTTTTGAAGTTTGCATGTGCTGTTTTTTGAGCAATCGGAGAGACCTCTTCGGCGGCAATTCTAATATCGGCTGAGACACCCAAAGCACCTAGCAAGATAGCGCTAAGGATTAAAAGTTTTCTTATCTTCAAGGCCCGCTCCGTTCTATTTTTTTATTAGATTTTCAATGAATTGTTTGTGCTGCGGCAGGCTATCTACAGCAGATCCAAATGCCGATTTTATATATTCAAGACTAGAAGTAAGTTGCTGAATTGGTAGTTTTTGCGCCACCGGATCAAAAGATTGCGGCGAGAGCCCCTGACCCGCCATAACTGCAAGCCAGCTCGCCTCTTTGAATAATTCGTGGTTCTTTACAAAAATCCGCCCGGATTCTTTAAACATCTCAATTTTGGAATCTAAAGTATTTGATATTTCATTATTACGATTATAGTTCCAAAATTCGCTATCACTGCGCTGTGTAACTTTATAATGAAGGACCAAAAAGTCGCGAACATCTTCATATTGAGAGCGGACATAATTGTTATATTCATCGATTATATGCTCATTGGCATTGGGAAATGGCAAACAGTTTAAAAGTTTTAAAATGCCATTTTGAATTAGGTGTATTGCAGTTGATTCCAATGGCTCTAGGAAGCCGCACGATAATCCAATAGCGACGCAATTCTTCACCCATGCCTTTTTGCGAATGCCAGTTTTGAATTTAACAACTCTGGGATCGCCTATGGGCTTGGTATCAAGATTTGAGAGCAGCTTTGATTGCGCCTCTTCAATGCTTGCAAACTGTGTTGAAAAAACTAATCCATTACCAATTCGGTGCTGCAAAGGAATGCGCCATTGCCAGCCAAATTCATGGGCTGTGGCGCGCGTATAAGGGGTTATTTCACTTGCGCTTTCACTAGGAACCGCAATTGCACAATCGCAAGGCAAAAGTTCTGACCAATCTTCATAGCCAGATTTAAGGGTTTCTTCAATCAAAACGCCACGAAAGCCTGTGCAGTCGATAAAGAAATCACCCGCAATTTCCACGTGGTTTTCAAGGATAAGCGAAACAATATTTCCACTTTCCTTATCTTGATTTACATGTTTTACTTTGCCTTCAATTCGTTTGACTTTGCGCGCCTCGGAATAATTGCGAAGGAAGCGAGCATAGAGGCCCGCATCAAAATGATAGGCGTATTTTATCTCTGACAAAGGGTTTTGTGGATTATAATCTGGAATAGCGAACCTATTTTTTTTGGCTGCTTGAATATTTAAACTATAGTGAGAAATAGTATCGAGATTGCCAACTGCCCGTTGTAGAAAATGGTGAAAATAGGCTATGCCAAATTCTGCGCCATATTCACCAAATGGATGAATATATGAATGGCCTATATTTCGCCAATTAACAAACTCAATCCCAAGTTTAAAACTAGCCTTGGTTTCTCTTACAAATTGCGCTTCATCAAGGCCGAGTAATTGGTTAAAGCCCATAATCGGGGGTATTGTCGCTTCGCCCACACCGATAATACCAATTTCCTCGGATTCAACTAATGTGATTTCAATTGAATTTGGCACATAATTGGAAAGCATTGCCGCGGTCATCCAGCCGGCAGAACCGCCACCTAAAATTACAATTTTTCCACCAAGGGCCATCATTTAGCGCCTTGAAAATATGGCGATTTCTTTAAATCATCCGACGCACAATATTTTGATATAAATTGATTGTGAGACGGCAATTCATCGACAATTCCTAAATTGCCGCGCCGTATTGACCCAAGATGATCTAAAATCTCTTTATCGGTTTTGCGTGCAATCAATGGATTGTAGTTTTCGGCATAAAGACCCTGCCCCGACATAATTGAAACCCATGATGGCTCCGAGAAAGCGTCGTGTTCAAACATTATCACTTCACCTCTATGGGCAAACATTTCGTGTTTGGCCTTTACGCTTTCGGGCACTTCAAGGTTCGCGCAATAATCCCACAATGGCTCACCTTTGCGGGTATTTAATTTATAGTGGGTAATAATGAAATCGCGGATAGTATTATATTCAATTTGGGTCAGGCGATTATATTCATTTTGTAAATGCTGCGAGAAATTCCTTGAGGGGAATAAATCCAAAAAGCGCGCAATCCCAGTTTGGATAAAATTGATAGATGTCGATTCTAACGGTTCCAAAAAGCCGCTTGCCAAACCTATACAGATACAATTTTTGTTCCAAAATTGCTTTCTATGGCCCGTTTCAAACCGTATATGATTAGGCTCTGCGAGTATTTCCCCGTCTAGATTAGCCAAAAGCGCTGCATGGGCGTTATCATCGCTCCAAAATTCGCGCGAATAAACAATTCCATTTCCAGTGCGGTGCTGCAGAGGAATTCGCCATTGCCAGCCACCTTCATGCGCGGTCGATGTTGTATATGGGGTAATTTGGGAAGTGCGCTTGCAAGGGATAGCTATTGCAGAATCTGCAGGTAATAAATGACGCCAAGATTGGTATCCAGTCTTTAATGTCTTTTCTATCAGAACGCCGTGGAAACCAGTGCAATCGACAAAAAAATCTGCGCTTTGCTTTATCCCATTATCCAATTCTAGCGCTTCAATAAATCCAGTTTCATTGTTTTGCGAAACTTGGGTAACTTTAGCATCAATGATTTTGACGCCCAACTTTATACAATGTTCCTTGAGATGGCGTGCGTATAGGCTGGCGTCAAAATGAAAGGCGTAGTCAAAATTGTGAAGCGGTGAATTAGGATTTGGATCCGGCGGGAAAAATTTACCATTGCGCGCCAATACTGAAGCAATTGAGTAATCTTCCAAAGGAAAATCATCGCCCAATTCGCACGCTTTGCGCCAATATTGATATGCACTAATACCCTCTAGTCTTGGACCATAGTCACCAAAGGGATGAAAATACCGATTGCCGATATGGCCCCAGTTTTTGAACTCGATGCCCAATTTAAAGCTAGCGTTGGTCGCTTCGATAAATTCCTTTTCGTCTAGGCCAATATGGTTATTAAACATTTTTATAGACGGCAAAGTGGCCTCACCAACGCCAATAATACCAATTGAGCTTGATTCAATCAAAACAATATCAAGTTTTCGGCCCGCGCTCCCTTGGGTCGCCACAGCAAGCGCTGCTGCACTCATATAGCCCGCAGTTCCACCACCCAAAACAATTATCTTTTCAATCGGCGGCATAATTCCCTCTTTTTTTCCAGCCTATCACAAATACCGAAATAAACGAAAAAATAAGGGCCCTGTAAAGCATTGGGGAATTACTTTGCAGGGCCCGTCAAATAGATTTGTTTAAAACCTATTCAGAGTTACTAGAAAGCTGCACGAAGAACCAAAGCAACACGGCGATCAGTAGTGACCCAGCTATAGTTTTGCTTAAGATCCACATTATTGAGGAAACTACTAACTTTTAAGACAGTTGCTTGTCCATCAAGATTCGTAGCCTGCAAGCCAATCTTGGCTTTGTCATTTAGCGTATAGAAGATTGACGCGTCTAATTGACCTTCATCATCAGACCAAACTGGACGATTGATATTCGCACCAGAAGTAGTCAATAGATATTCGTCACGCCAATTATAAGCTACACGCGCTGAAATGCCATATTTTTCATACATAAGAGCGAAATTATAGCTAGTTGGTGACATACCCTCGAGTGGTAGCGACTTATTCAAAGCTGCATCTCGCTGTGCGGAATCAAAGACATTCACTGCAGTGTTTTGGCCACCACTTGAATTGATTTTCGTAAAGTTCGCCTGAATACCTAAACCAGACCAAATGCCAGGAAGGAAATCATAGAATTGTTGATACGAAATCTCAAATCCATCAACGCTTCCTGAGCCACCATTAAGTTGGCGCGTAATGTCAAATGTTAGAGACCTTCCATTGCGTGTAATAGTCTCGCGCGAAGTGCCATTAAAGATATAGTCTTTGATATCTTTTTTGAACAGCGCCAAAGTTAATGAACCAGTTGGCGCGAAATACCATTCTGCGGTCAAATCAAATTGATTTGCTTTGATTGGGCGCAAATATGGATTCCCACCTACGCCAGTGAATGGTGCTGGCTGACCATTTGCACCAATAACCGGGCTGCCGTCATTATTAAATGAAGCGTTTAAGTTCGTGTATGGCGTCATTTGGCTTAGATCAGGTCTAACCATTGCCTTTGAGGCCGCAAAACGGAACTGCAACTCATCATTAAATTTATACCTTACATTTAAGCTTGGTAGAGTTTCCGAATAATCATCTTTAACGGCGGTGGTTATACGTGAATTACCGGCTGAGAATGCAATATAATCATTCATGAACTGGCAAAGGGCCGCTGTAGCAGTGCAGTTTGGATTTTGCAGCGGCGATATTGCCAAAATACCAGTTGATGAAACCTTAGTCTTAACTTGGCGAATACCGATACTGCCGTCGAGAGATCCAACCGGCAAATCATGGCCGAACCTTAGATGACCGTAAAACGCCGTTGTCTGTTCGTCTTGGTCATTAACACCAGCAGTAGCATTATCGCCCGCGGGAGCATAATTATCCCAATTGCGTGACAATGGCGTCCAACCCCAACCTGCTGATTGAGTGCCTTGAAGAAGGCGATACGCATGCGCTGTTCCTTGGTTTACAACACTTGGGTCTGGGAACCATGAATTGCCAGGAACATTGGCTTTACCTCTGAAGAAATTGCTGCCGTAATTATACAGGTTTACCATATTGGCATTGGTCGTGGTTACATAAACTGGCGGACCACCACCCCAATATTGGTGTGACAAGAGACCCCAGTTCCAGCCTGATTGCCGGGTAATATAGTCTTTATCGGTTGAACGCGCGCCAAACTTAAACGATTTCAACCAACCATCTTGATTTGAAAATGTGAATTTAGCGTCCAAACGTGCAGAGAGCTGCTCACCCTCGTTTTCTTCGATGTGATCCATCGCAGCTGCCCAATAATAGCGCGCTTTATTAAGAGTGCTATTAGGCGTCGCGATCACAATAGAAGGAATACCACCGTCAGCAACCAAATTTATAGTCGGCATATCCTCTAATTGCGTATAAGCAGTCATAGAAAGAATGTCTGCCTCGGATCTTACTTTTTGCACATCACCTGTAATTTCCCAGTTCGCGTTGGGGTTTGCTCTAAAGCTCAATGCAAACTCACTGGTTTTCTTGTGATCTTCACCATAACGTGTGTCAGTATCGTATGCGGCTTGCTGAATTGTGCCGCTAGTAAATACGTTTGCGGAATTATACTTGTAGCTTGAATCGATTCTATCAAGTATATTATAGGCGAAAATACCATATTCAGTATTATCGGCATCAACTTTAGATTCCATTGCTTGAAAAGTTAAAAGGAATTTATCCGAGGATTTCCATTGGATAGCACCCGCCAAAGAAGTACGAAGTTGGTTCCATTCAATTGCTTTCCAGCTAAGACCGTTCGGAATCATTTTGTTGTTAACCGCAGCGGTCGGATCAATATCAACCAAAGAATATCTATCAAGGTTAAGCGCATCAGAGCGATTACCGACATCGCCGCGCGAATAATTAAGCAACACACCCAATTCGCCGGCTTCACCCATATCAAAGCGTTTTGACGCAACTACAGAACCCGAATAGCGAGTTTTTCCATCAATATCGCCATAATTGCCATCAAAAGTGAATGCAAAGATGTCTTTCTTTGAATCAAATGGAAGGCGTGTTCTTAGGTTTACAGTGCCACCAATTCCACCTTCTATCATGTCAGCCGTTGGGTTCTTATAAACATCGACACCAGCAAGCATATCAGCAGATACATCTTCAAACGAAAGACCACGGCCATTTTTCGCAGAGAAAATGTCACGGCCATTAGTTTCAGAACGAACCCAAGCAAGACCACGGATATTTACTGAACCACCCTCAGCAGCAAGACGACCTGGGTCCCTATTTTCATTGGTGCGCTGTAATTGAAGACCGGCGATACGTTGTAATGCTTCGGACACTGAGCGATCTGGCAAGGCGCCAATATCTGTAGCAGTAATTGAATCTACAACTACCTCAGCATTCTTTTTAATCGCCTGCGCGGAACGCAATTGCGCGCGCTGCCCGGTTACTACTACAGTTTCAGCTTTTGGCTCTTCTTGCGCAAAAGCAATGCTTGGCAAAGCGCCAACACCCAATGCGCAAAGCGCAAGCGCAGAGCAACCAAGTCTTAGACGAGTTTGATTAGTTAAATTCTTCTTCACTACATTTCCTCCCAATTTATCAATAGTGTAGTTTTTATATTCTTGGCCGATAACGACATCGCAACACTTAATTATGCAATTAATTCTATTTATCATACAATTATTATTACACCAGTCCTATTCTGTTGATTATTTCAATAATCATACAGTTTGTTGCCTGAAGTCCGACAAATTGTCGGCTAGTGTGACATAAATGCAAAGCAAATAATGACGAACTGCCTGCAATCTAGCCCACGCAACCGACGATATTGCTCATTTCTTCCAAAGCTGCTCAATCGATTCGAGGGTCTTACCTTTGGTTTCCGGAACCATTTTCCAAACAAATATAGCGGCCAATACCGAAAAGCCAGCATAACAATAATAAGCAAATCCGTGGTTGAATGTTGCATTTAGCGCGCTAGAGCCATCAACTACTTTAAACGACCATGTAACTATCCAGTTTGAAATCCACTGTGCAGCCACCGCAACCGACATTGCGCTCCCTTTGATTGAGTTTGGAAACATTTCGGCCAAAAGAACCCAAACAACCGGACCCCATGAAAGAGCAAAGCCTGCGATATAGATAATAGCAAATATAAGCAATAAAGTGCCTTCTTGCTTGGTTTGAAACAAGAGGCCGAGCGCAGCCATAGCAAATGCCATCATAATCGCGCCCAAAATAAGAAGTGGCTTACGGCCCCATTTATCCACGGTGAAAAGCGCCACAATAGTGAATAAAACATTTGCCGCACCGACAATTAAAGTTTGTAAAAGCGCCGTATCAGTGCCAGAGCCGATATTCTTAAACATCAAGGGTGCATAATAAAGAACCGCATTAATCCCAACGAATTGTTGGAAAACAGACAGCAAAACACCGACAATTAATACGCCAATCCCAAAAGACAATAATGGTGCCTCTTTTGAAGCAAGGCTAGCTTTGATTTCGTCAAATGTGCTTTGTGCCTCGCTCTCGTCATTTATTTTATTTAGAACCTTTAAAGCCTCGCTTTCGCGCCCCTTTAAAACATACCATCTTGGAGTATCTGGCATAATCAAGCTAGCAACAATAAATAGAACAGATGGAATAGCCGCCGATGCTAGCATATAGCGCCAGCCAGTCGATAAAACCCAAGCATCATCACCTTGGCGCGCGATTAATAGGTTTACAAAATAAACCAATAGCATACCGCCAACTATAGCTATTTGTTGGAAAGTTATAAGCAAACCGCGAGATTTTGCTGGCGCAATTTCGGAGATATACATTGGCGAAATCAATGACGCCATTCCAATCGCGACCCCGCCCAAAAAGCGATAAAACATGAACAATGGAAGTGCATCGGGGCCCATTTTACCAATTGCGCCGACCCCTAACTCTGGAAAGCCAGACAATATAGATGAAAACAAAAACACAAAAGCAGCAATTGTCATTCCAACCTTTCGGCCCAATTTGTTTGCCATAGGTCCCGCTATTAGTGAGCCGATAACACAGCCCCATAAAGCAATACCAATTGCAGATCCAGATTTTGAATTGCGCTCAATTTCGCTCAAGCCTTGTATTGGATCTATAAAATTATGATCAATTGCTTCGACCGCACCAGAAATTACGGCGGTATCATATCCAAATAATAGACCGCCGAGTGCCGCACCTATTGCTAGCCCCGCTACAATTCCAAAATTTCCATTTGATTTCGTTTCCATTTTTACCTCCCCCTCTTTTTCTCTTATCGCCAACCCGCATCTATCCAATATTCATGCCCAGTGCAGAATCTAGCGTCGTCGGATGCAAGGAACATCGCTAACTTTGCGACATCGTCTGGCTCTATCCGACCATTCAAACATTGTGCCTTTACAATTTCGGCTTCCTGCTCCGGTGTATACCACTTCATTTGACGCGGTGTTTTGACATTCCCAGGGACAATAGTAACAACCCGAATACCGAAGGGGCCAAGTTCGCGCGCAAGGCCACGCGTCATTCCTTCTATACCAGCCTTTGCGGTTTCATAGAGCACTAAATCTTCTAATCCCAAGTGCCATGAAATTGAGCCAAGGTTTATTATGACTCCAGATTGTTTAGCCTTCATAAAAGGCGATACAAATCGCGCGCAAGTGAAAAAATGCTTCAGGTTTACGGCAATTCTATTGTCAAAATAATCGCTATCTATTTCTTCAAGCGTGTGCCTATCATCGGAGGCGGCATTATTTATCAAAATATCAACGCTACCAATTTTATTGAGAGTTTCAATCAAAGCACGATTATTAGTAAGATCACACTCGCAGAATATTGGCGCAAATTCTAATCCATCAAAATCTTGCGGATTATTTTGGTCGATAATGTCAATATAATAGACCTTCGCGCCTTGAAGCGCGAAATTTTTCACCAAGCCAGCACCAATCCCACTACCACCGCCAGTTACAATAAGTGTTTTACCACTTAGTGACGGGTATTTTGTAATCCCCATAAAAATTCGCTCTCTTGCAATCTGTCTTTTTATTTGTAATATAAATAATATGTTGTTAAAACCAATTTGTCAAACATCCATAAACCTAAGCCAAAAATACGCAAGGATGTTCATATGTTTAAAAGTCAAAAGCAACAAATGATAGAAAAGAAGAGAAGAGCTTTGAACACGAAAACATGCCAATTATTATTGTTTGCCATAGCCGTAATTAGTGGAATTGTTTCTACCAAAACCATTGCGGAACCTCATGAGTATAAAATTAGCTATAAATGGAACAATGTGCAGATTAATGGCGGAGGTTACATTACAGGCGTAGTTTTTTCGCCAAGCTATAAGAATGAAGTCTATATTAGGACTGATATTGGTGGGGCCTATAGGCGTAATCCGGAGAACAATGTTTGGGTTCCGCTTAATGATAGTTTGCCGCGCGAAGATCAAAATTTAAATGGCATATTGAGCATTGCACTCGACCCGACAGATATAAATAAAATCTACCTTGCGGCCGGCACCTATCTTAATGCGAATAATTCCAAAGCCGCTATATTGATTTCGAATGACAGGGGAAAATCATGGGACAAGTCTGAATTGCCATTTTGGCTAGGCGCTAATGAAGATGGTCGTGGTAGCGGCGAACGTTTATTGGTGGATGCAAAAAACCCTCAGAAAATCTGGCTTGGAACTAATGTGAATGGCCTCTGGCAATCTGTTGATAGTGCTAAAAGCTGGAGAAAGATTGGGTTTGATAACCAGCATATTTTGTTTGTATTACAGGCAAAAAATGGCGCATTTTTTGTTTCGACAACGACAGGTGTCTATTTAAGCGAAGATGGCGGCAATAGTTTTAACCTTATAGATAATTTCCCAAAAGACCTAATCGCCAATCAAGGAAAAGAGGGAAAAAATGGTGAAATATTTTTCACTTTGGCAGATAAGATTGGACCAAATGATATTAAAAGAGGCGCAGTAGTAAAGCTCTCCAGTCAAAAAAATTTAGAGATAATTAGTCCAGTAATAGGTAATAACGAGACATTTGGATTTGGCGGCTTAGGGATTGATAATGAAACCGGACTGATTGCCGTAAGCACAAATAATAAATGGGCCAGCGGCGATGAAATTTTTGTGCAATCTGAGGACGGAAATTGGCGATCTATCAATAAAGATTCAAGTTTTGATTATAGCTCAACTCCATGGATAAAAGACTATTCGCATGGAAATTTGACACATATCGGCCATTGGATAAGTGACCTTGAAATTGACCCATTCGATTCGAACCATGCAATTTATGTAACCGGCTATGGGATATGGGAAACCTATTCATTTAACCAAACGAACATCAAATGGTCCTTTAATAATCAAGGCATAGAAGAAACCGCAGTTTTGGATTTAGCCATTCCAAGCAAAAAGGGCTCGGACAATTTGCAACCCAAATTATTGAGTGCTTTGGGTGATATTTCCGGATTTTCGCACTTTGACCTCAATGATATTAAAAACAATAAGATGCTTTTGCCGTTCCAAGGTAACAGCCGTTCCATCGACGTTGCAAGCGATATCCCAGATTTCGTCACAAGAACTACTGATAAATCACCTTTCGGATATTTTTCGACTGATGGTGCAAAGAATTGGCAAGCTTTTTCCACTTTCCCCACAAACGCTAAATATAATGGTGGGAAGATTCGCGTGTCCGCAGATGCCAAAACAATCGCATGGATTATTGATGGGGTTTGTTATTATAGTTTTGACTTGGGCCGGAGATGGAGCCTTTCGTCTGGTCTAAGTCAAGATATTAAGAATGCTATATTGATTTCTGATAAAGTGGACCCACAACTATTCTATATTTATGATTTGCCGAGCGGCAAATTATATAAAAGTTCCGACGGCGCAAAAAATTTCAAACTGACCAAGGGAAAACTCACAAATTGGTCGAATTCCGTGGCAAGCGTCCCTTATAATCCTTCGCATATATGGGCTGCCACTTACAATGGTCTATTTGCTTCAGATAATGGCGGTGAAAGCTTCATCAAAATCGAACCATTCGAGGCAAGTTGGGCGGTCAGCTTTGGCAAACCTGCCCCTAATGCGGATTATCCAACAATATTTGTAGCAGGCAAAATGGCTAATCTAAGCGGCATATTCATGTCTCAAGATTTAGGCGAAAAGTGGTTGCTTATTTCAAACAAAAATATGCAATTTTCGAGCATTAGAGTTCTACAAGGAGATCCCAACATTTTTGGACGGGTCTATGTTGGAACTGATGGCCGCGGAATTTTTTACGGTGACATAGTTTTAGAATTGAACAATCAGGACAAAAAACAATGAATAGAAAAATAATTATCGCGTCAATTTATTCAATCGGGGCACTACTCCCGTCAATTGTTTTGGCTCAAGAAGCACCTAGCTTCGGCGGGATTTTTACAGACAATATTGTAATACAGCGTGGCAAACCAGTGGCATTTTGGGGAAAAGCTGGCGCGAACAATCAGGTAAGTTTAAAATTTGCGAACAATGAATACAAAACTAATGCTGACAATGATGGACGCTGGCGAATTTCAATACCACCCATGCAAGCTAATTCCGTGTCTCAATCAGTCATAATCTCGTCAAATGGAAAAGTGTCAAGGCTGGAAAATATTTTGATTGGTGACGTCTTTTTATGTTCTGGCCAATCGAATATGGAGTTTACAGCTAAATACGAGACCAATGCCGAGCAGAATATAAATAGAGGAGCTGATCCACTTTTGCGCTTCTATAATGTCCCAAAACAAACAGCGGACACTGAACAGATGGATTTTATAAAGCCGTCAAAATGGCAGATTGCCCAAACTAATACTATCGGAGACACTTCTGCTCTTTGTTTTTCTATGGCGCAAGAGTTTCGAAAAAAGCATGATATCCCAGTTGGATTTATTAATTCCTCATGGGGCGGAACTAAAATTGAAACTTGGATTAGCGAAGCTATATTGAAAAAGCGCCCGCGCTATCACCAACAAATTGAGCATAGTAATGCTTTGAAAAGAGACCCAACCGGTGCCAGCACTGCTTGGGCAAAAGCCAATCTAGCTTATTGGGAAACAAATGAGCCAGCTATAGCGAGTAAAAAACAATGGAGACTTGCTAATTTCAACGATAATGACTGGAAAGATATTCAAGTCGGAACATTTTGGGAAGAAGCCGGACAAAAGGAATTAGAAATATTTGACGGCTTGGTTTGGTATCGCACCAAATTTAACCTAACAGGAACTCAGGCTAAATCGGAGGCAATAATAAATCTTGGCCCGATTGATGACGCAGATAATCTTTTCATTAATGGCGTTTTTACTGGCGCGACCGAAGGATGGGATACTAAGCGGCAATACAAGATTCCTAGCGGCATATTGAAAGATGGTGAAAATACAATCGCTATTAGAATTTATGATGGTGGCGGTGGCGGCGGCCTATGGGGCGGGCCAAACGAGAATTTCATAAGTTTTGTAAATGCGCCAAGTGTTAGATTGTCTGGGACTTGGAAATACAAAATATCAGCGGGAGTCAGTCAAACCGGAAATCCTCCATCCTCAGCAACTTCGCCAGCCACAAGGCCTAGCACAATTTATAATGCAATGATTGCCCCACTTCGCGGTCTCTCTATAGCGGGCGTGGCATGGTATCAAGGTGAATCTAATGTTGGACTTGCAAATGAATATGAAGACGCCAGTGCACTTTGGATGGAAAATTGGCGTAGCGACTTTAATAACCCGAATCTTCCTTTTGGCATTGTGCAATTGTCAGCTTTTGGAAAATCAGTCACGACACCTGTTAATTCAGCTTGGGCAAAGCTTAGGTATATGCAACTTAAAGTCGTGGAAAAGGACAAGAATTCCGCAATTGCTGTAAGTCTTGATATCGGCGACAAATACGACGTTCACCCGACGCAAAAGCAAATATTAGGTTTGAGATTGGCAAAATCTTTGGGTGCACTTGTCTATCAAAACGGATATTCACGCACTGGGCCAATCGCAACACGGGCCCGAGAAACAAACAATAAAATATTGGTTGAATTTGCAAATCTTGGCGGCGGCCTCCTATCATATTCCGCGAAATATCCGCCCGGCGTTGAATTATGCGATACCGATAAATGTGAATTCGCGCTGGCACAAATCCAAAATAATAATCTGGTTGTGGATATTCCGCTTCGAATGAGGCCGGTTAAGCTTCGCTATGCCTGGTCCGATAGTCCAGTGGTATCGCTCTTTTCAAAAGATGACCTGCCTATTCCAACCTTTGAAATAGATATAGAAAAATGAAACTAAACCGCCGCGAGGCTTTGCATGCTACAATGGCATTGGGGATTGGTGGTTGCACGCACCTATCACCATTGCAGAACTCAGATAATTTAAAATTTTCTGCAGACTGGAATTCGCTTTCAAACTATAAATATCCCAAATGGTTTTCCGAGGCTAAATTCGGTATTTGGGCGCATTGGGGCCCGCAATGCGTGCCCGAATATGGTGATTGGTATGGTCGCCAAATGTATATTGAAGGTAATCCATTTTACAAACATCATTTGGA
This sequence comes from uncultured Caulobacteraceae bacterium, assembly GCA_964442095.1. Taxonomy (GTDB): domain Bacteria; phylum Pseudomonadota; class Alphaproteobacteria; order Caulobacterales; family Aquidulcibacteraceae; genus Pseudaquidulcibacter. The sequence goes on from CAYTWK010000008.1 coordinate 14,797, forward strand.
AAATTATGGGCACCCAAGTGAAACGGGATTTATTGATATTATAACCAAATTCAAAGCCGAAAATTGGCAGCCAGAAAAATTGATTGAGAAATTTGTAAAAGCTGGCGCGCGTTATTTTGTGGCTATGGCAAATCACCACGATAATTTCGATATGTATCAATCCAAATATCATGCTTGGAATTCCATAAATATAGGACCTAAGATTGATATTGTTGGCACTTGGGAGAAACTTGCCCGCAAAAGTGGCTTGCGTTTTGGGGTTTCTAATCACGCGGCCCATGCATGGCATTGGTGGCAAACTGCCTATGGGTATGACACCGAGGGACCTTTTAAAAACGTTCGTTATGATGCTTTTCGACTGCAAAGAAAAGACGGACTTGGAAAGGCATGGGCAGGACTAGACCCACAAGAATTATATTGCGGGCCAATTGCGTCAATGGTTGCACCCGATGGCATTGAAACCGCCCAAGCGATGGGAAAATTCCATGACGAAACCAGTGGCCAATGGAGCGAACTTGCGCCAAAGGAAAGCCCGAATTTTAGCAAGAATTGGCTCCTAAGACAAAACAATCTGATTGATAAATATAGGCCTGATTATGTCTATTTCGACAATTATGGGCTCCCACTCGAGGAATACGGCCTAAAAGCTACAGCACATTTCTATAATCGTTCAATCGAATGGAATGGTGAAAACCAAGCCGTCGTTACAGGTAAAAAATTGAACGAAATGCAAATGAAAGCTATTGTTGATGACGTCGAAAAAGGATTTGTAAATAGCACGCGCGCAAAGCCGTGGCAGACCTGCACTTGCCTTGGAAATTGGCATTATGATCGCGCTCTTTACACCAATAAGGGATACAAGAGTGCTCTAGATGTTATACAAAGACTAATTGATGTGGTTTCGAAAAATGGGAACTTACTCCTTAGCGTGCCTATGCGTGGTGACGGCACAATCGATAGCGAAGAAGAGCGTATCTTGGGCGAAATTGCGCAATGGATGTCAATTAATCAGGAGGCCATTTTTGATACCATGCCGTTTCGGATTTTTGGCGAAGGCCCCACTAAAATGACTGAGGGTATGCAAAACGAAAACCAAGGCCAAAAATTTACACCCGCCGATATAAGATTTACGCAAAAGGACAATGCAATATATTTGATGCCTTTAGCGTGGCCTGATAATGATTATATTGAAATCGAAACCGAAATTGCGTTTAAATCAGCTATATTACTTGGGGCAAATAATCAAATCGAGACTATAAGCAAAGGTTCAAAAACAATTTTTAAATTGCCGCAAAAAAGGCCAAGTTTTACGCCCGTAATTAAACTCATTCAATAAAATAGCGCCCGATTTGCGGACGCTATAATTTGCTAAAATCAATCTATAGCCTAATTCGAACCGCCTGCCCTTTATAAATGACTTTCTTATCAAAGGCTTCAAAGTCTTTTGAAAGTATCGCATTATTGTCGAATAATTTAACTCGGATTTCGCGCTCAAATGGCATGCCATCATAGCTCCCTTCACGCGCGCCGATATTTAGGGTTCGAGTGCGATTATCAAAGCTAATTTTGATTTTAGCAAACTTGCCTTTTTCATAATCTAGAGAGCGCCCATCGTCATCATAGAGCGTGAATTCCCCGTTAGCCCCAGGAAACACAATTAGATTCAAAGGAGCATTTTTGACCTCATCAACATATTGCATGACTTGTGTAGTTGGAATAATTGCCCCTGCTCTTGCAAACAATGGCATTTGGGTCAAAGGTGCATTAACGCGCAATTCTTGTCCGCCATTAAAACTCGCGCCAGTGTTCAGATTATACCAAATTGTGCCCTTTGGCAGATAAACCTTGCGGCTACGCGCTTTATATTCGTGTATTGGCGCAACCAAAATTTGCTTTCCAAACATATACTGATCATTAATTGATTGAACTCTAGCATCAGAACCAAAATCCATATTTAGGCCGCGCATAATTGTGCTATCTTCATAATAGGTCGTTGCGGCCGTAGAATAAATATAAGGCATTAAGCGATAGCGTAGCTTGTTAAACCAAATCAAATTATTCTGCACTTCGCTATTATCGGGCGCAAGATTATAAATTTCTCTAAGCGGGAATTCGCCGTGCGACCTAAAGATTGGTGAAAATACTCCAAATTGGAACCAACGCAAATTTAGCTCCTGCCATTCTTTTAAATCCTCTGGCTTCATTGTTTCGCCAGTGTATCTAGTCTCATTTGCAAAGCCGCCAATATCATGGGTCCAATTTGGCAAGCCGGAATAGCCCGCACCAACCCCTGCTGCGATTTGATCATGAAGATTGTTCCAGCGAGAAACCACATCGCCAGACCAAATGGCGGTGCTATGCCTTTGAAGGCCAGCAAAACCAGAACGACTAAGGATAAAGGGCCTCTTATTTTCTCCAGAAGCAATTTCACCCTCGTAAAAAGCCTGTGTCGTCATTAATGAATATGGATTAAAAACTGCTGCCCCTGGGCCAAATGTCGTTGGCCCAATACGAAGTTTCAATTCTTCTATTGGGATGTTAGAATGAATATCTGGCTCTGTATTATCCGCCCACCAAGCATCAAAACCCTTAGATTTCAGCTTTTCATTGATTTGACGCCAATATATATCTCGCGCCTCCTTTGAATAGGGGTCGTAATGGGTATTAAGATAGCCAGGGCCAACCCAATCAAGATCGCCCGATTCAATATTGCGCCTATAGACGTAACCTTTTGCATCTAATTCTTTGAAATTTTCAGTCGTCGGGTAAAATTTCCCCCAAACCGAAATCATGATTTGCGCATTTTGCTTATGAACGTCATCAACCATCTTTTTGGCATCTGGAAAACGCTCTAGGTCAAAATCGTGTGAGCCCCACGCATTCTCAGGCCAATAAAACCAATCGAGCACAATATTATCAAGCGGAATTTTGCGTTTGCGGTATTCGGCAATAGTTTGGGTTATTTCATCTTGGGTTTTATATCTTTGGCGCGATTGCCAAAATCCGTAGGCCCATTTGGGCATCATATTGGATTTTCCTGTTAATTGGCGATATCCCGATATAACTCCATCAATATCTTTTCCATTTATGAAATAATAGCGTTTTGCTTCACCGACTTCGGATGTCCAAAACATGGAATTTCTGTCCGCTTGCGGCATAGGATTATTGTGCAAAACCGTAATATAGCCGTCTTCTGGAATCCATTCGAGTTTGAATTTAACCGCTTTTCCTTTTGTCATATTGACATCAAAATTATGATACCAAGGGTTCCAATTTTGGCGCCAAACATCTTTGACAACCTTATCATCTATGCTGAGCTTAGCATATCCAGAGGAATAAAGTTGGAATTTGTGACTGCCGCTTGAATTAGGGGTAATCATACCTTCCCAAACTATTTTTTGCCCTTTCTTCTTAAATAAGTCTTTCGGCCAGTTTGCTTTTAGGTCAGGGATATATTGATAATCAATCTTGCTTTCATTGCGTGTAAGCTGATGAACGCCATCAACATAGTATTTTGCAGTTAATACACCTGCTGTGCCATCAAGACCGCGCAAAGAAAAATCGCGGCTCAATTGCGCATATGGTGTAGGATCACCCCAACGGGTAATTGAATTATTATCCCATAATACGCCATAATTATTGCTTGAAACTATAAATGGGATTGCAATATTCATATTATGCTGCGCCAAAAGGGCATCTTGGCCGGCATAATTAATAGTTCCATCTTGGCGCTGCCCGAGACCAAAAAATGCCTCTTTAGAATTTTTGTTAAATTGCTGCTGCACCATAAAATATTTATCGTCAGGGGTCTTAGTTGGCCCCTCGATGGTCACTGGCTTAATCTGGCTAGCGCCCTCTTCTTTTAAGAGGGTTTGACCTAAACGATTTTTGAATTCCACCTGTCCTGTTGAACGATTTAATATGGCGCTAACATTGCTAGTCTTTAAAAAAACGGAATTTGCATTGCTAGTAATAGTAAATTTTGTTTGCTGGGGTTCAGCAATAGTCATTAGACTTGGTTTAAGCTTTTGCCCAATTATAGGAGTTGCAACAACCTCTATTATATCGTCACTCATAACCCTTAGGGTCACTTGCTTTGCATCACCAACTGCAGGCGTAAGGGTTAAACCATTATCCGTGGCACGAAACTCTTGCGCACTTAGCCCTGTTCCAATTAGCCATGCCAAAGCAATTGCTGAGCAATAAATTTGTTTTTTCATCTTTCCCTACCCTAATATGTTGCAAGTTTTACTTTTAATAGAATTGGTGCGCGATTGAGATTGATACCATAATCGGTTGAATCCCCGTTCCAAACCCGTTCTTTAACCCATTTATCGCCTTCAAAACGGCCCTCTTCGAGGCTGTCAATTATAAGGTTTTTTCCCTTTTGCTTTTCGCCAAGCCCAAAATTTAAACGAACATCAAGCCCAGCAATCAGAAATTCATTGGGCGATAATTGTGCTATTAAAACACCGCCGGTTGGAATTTCGCGGTTAGGTGGCGGGTCGAACTTCCCGAGCCAAGTCCATTCTTTGAGACCAAACTGCCATTCTTGAAACGATGCTGTCACTTTCCAATCTTGTGATAATTCAATTGTTTGCGGCGCCCTATCATCAGTCTCGGCAAGCCCAAACACTTTGCCTTCCAGCGCCCATTTCGACCAAAGCGAATTAATTGGCGCGATTAGGTCATAATGTTCACGGATAGACTTTAGCAATTCCGCATCAACCTGTTTTGCACCCAAAGGATAGTTTGAATACCCAGAATAATCTATTCCAAATGGTGCAAATCCGATACCACCGCGTCCCAAAACCTCGAAGAAATATCGATGAAACGCTTTGTCCGAACCAATTTCTGGCACAAAAAGCGCATTGTTTTGCTTTTGATAGGCACTGAGCGCTGCTTTAAAGTTCTTGCTATCTCTCTTATAAATGTCTGGGGCGACAATATCTATGCTGGGCGCAGCGGCCTTATAAATATGAATTACATTATCAGTTGGCCCGCCGGCTGAATACGTCAAGGGATCTTGATCAATCAATGGTTCCTTTAGAGCAGCGTTTACAAACATCGGCAAATTATAGATTGCCCGTCCTGCAGCGGCAATTTCGTTTATATATGATGCGATAGAATAGGCGTGAAAATACTCATCAGCGTTCTTGCCAAAAACTTGTGTCCAATTGCCAGTCTTAGTTTCATTTAGGCGTCGCAAGAAATTTGCGGGCACCGGCGCATTAAACTTTTGATTTGCGATTTGGCTATAGTCACGAACAGAGCCATAGGTTCCAGACTCGTTTTGCACTTGCACCATTATTATCGTTTTTTCGGCCTCATCTACGCGTTTAATATGGCGCATCAATTCGACAAATGCGCGTTTGTCGGCGGCTAAAGTATTTGGTGAGTTCGGGCTAAGGCAATATGAAATAGTGCCGTCTTTTTTGACTATTCGCGGAAATCTTGCATTATTTAGTTTTACCCACGCGGGGGTATAGGCCGGCGAAGTATTTTTCCATGTTCCAAACCATAATAATACAAGCCTAACATCATTTTTGCGCGCCTGTTCTATTAATTCGGTAACATAGCTAAAGTCGAACTGGCCCTCGATTGGTTCAATTTGCTCCCATGCAACAGGGATTTCAAGAGTATTGGCACCAGCCGCCTTTACTGCTGGCCATACTTTCGGAAGTTGGGATATATAATTTGAGGAATTATTGGCTTGCACCCCCAAAATTGTATATGGCTTGGCATCAACAATTAGAGCAAAATTACCATTCTTTTCTTGCAGATAGGGTAATGGTTTAGATTGTGCGAGAGCGGAGGTATAAATGCCAAAATTGCAAAATACCGCTAATGCGAATGCGACCAACACGCAATCGAGCGAAAACTTAAACCTAGAAATATGATTACTGCCAGCCATAGTCTCTCCGCTTAATAATATGTAAGATTTATCATACAATTAAACTCTAGACAAAATGCGAAACGTTTGCAAGTGATTTCGAACTTGAATTAATTTTAGTGGCAGTTACAAAAAGTAAAATAATAATTTGTAATATTTAATTTATTATCGTATAAATTTTTCGATTATTTGATAAAAATAGAAATGAGAGCGCATATGCGAAAAATTAGAACATTGGGTAGTCTAACCCAAGAAATATCGAACGATCTTGGGATTGCTATTGTTACTGGCAAGTATTCAAATAATCAATTCCCCACCGAGAGCGAATTGTGCAATATTTATTCGGCGTCAAGGACCATAACTCGTGAAGCCGTAAAAATGCTGACTGCCAAAGGCCTTTTAAGTGCCCGCCCGCGCCAAGGGACCAAAATAGAGCCCGAGAGCAATTGGAATCTTCTCGACCCCGATGTCTTGCGTTGGACGTTAGAGCGTAAGTTTTCAATAGATTTATTAATTGAGTTTACTTCTATTCGTATTGCCGTAGAACCAGAGGCAGCGGCGCTAGCGGCGCAAAACGCAACCGCTGACCACAAAGCGGCTATAATGACGGCAATCGACAGAATGTATGCCGCCGAGCGCGGCGAAGACGACACTTTGGCCGCGGACATAGCTTTTCACATTGCGGTTTTGGACGCAACTGGCAACCGCTTTTACCGGCAACTGCAAGAACTTATTGAAACGGCACTCACCTTTTCGATTCGCAAAACCAACGATTTACGCGGAATGAAACTTTCCGATAGCAAAAGTCATGCGATTACCGCTGATGCAATTGTTAGCGGAGATGCAGCACTAGCGCGCACAAGAATGCACGACATGATGAGCCATGCATTGGAATTAATGATCAATTCACGCGATGCGGACGCAAAAAGAGCTAGAATAAATTCTTAATCGATTTGTCTTCAAGAACGGAAGCGATTTAAATATACTCTGGGCGCTTTGCCCTATTGTATAATTGAAATGCCCATCATCCGCTTTACAGCGCCAATAAGTTTAATGGGCATTTGTGACGCTTTCTTCTATTTTGTGGGTTTGCGCCCCTCGTGCGATTATAGCAAACCATAGAACATACAAATAGCAAAGCAAAGGCACAATAAATGCTATCGAGCGAGCGCCAATAGGAAAACTCTCGATAAACATATCAACCGTAAAGCCGTATACGACTGAAATAAAGCCGCCACCGCAAATTGCCAAACACATCAGGCCCGATGCCGCCGATGCAGGAGCTGAGGAACGCTCTAAAGTTAAAGTAAAAATGGTTGGGAACATGATTGAATTGAATAATCCAATTAGAATTGCGGCAATGCCCGGAATGAAACCCGTTGTTATTGGTGCATTATAAATCCCTGGAAAAGTTGGTATTGGAAGTGTGCCATCCAATGGTGTTGCCGCCATTTGATTGGTAAAGATTACAACTAAGCACAATAGAGATGCACCCAAAGCAACAATCGTAAGCATTGTTGTAGCTTTAACAAAGGTCATCAACCAAGATCCAATAAAGCGCCCAAACATAGCAAAAAGCATAAATACTGGCCCAACAAAGCCAGCTACTTGGGATGGGATATTCAAGATTTGCTCTTGTTCGAGGAAAAATATCATACCTGAAATTACGCACACTTCAGCGCCGACATATAAAAAGATACCAATCGAGCCCAATTGCGCCCATTTATCCTTTAGCGCCACCATTGGCGAAACTACTTGCTTGCCTAGGCTCGGCCATTTTGAATTGACTAGATTAAACAATAATTTGGTGGCGAATGCGAAAAAGCTAGCCATAATTAGAATGTTCAATATTGTTATTACTGCCCTAGACAGATTGAGGCTGTGAAAAATCGGTGTAATAAAAACTGATAATAAAAGGGTGCAAGATGCGACCAATAGACTACCAATGA
>CAYTWK010000009.1:0-22268 GCA_964442095.1 uncultured Caulobacteraceae bacterium
CCGTCATTCTCAATCATAAGCCGCAATTGGGTGGCTGACGTACCGTTTGCGGTTGTGCCAAAAACAATACGGCTACCGCGGTTTGTATCAGTCCAGTTTTCGGTGGTTTCTATTGCAATATAACCTGCGCTCCCAGCGATTGGGCCGCTTGTCCCATAGCCAAACCCCGATAATTGGACTAGCCTTTGACCTAAGGCGGTCGCCATAGGATTGATTGCCGTGCCGGCGCTCGATCTGCCGCAATAATTTGCTACGGCATTGCCGAATGTGTCCATTAATAGTCTTGCTTGTTCACCGTTTTTGGCGGCGATTCGTAGCATAACCATGCCTAGACTATTTAGATTTGCAAAATCGCTATTCTCACTAAGATTGATTGGCCTGCATAGCGCACCGGTTTGCGGACTTATGCTTAAGGCGCTTTGCCATGTAACTCCGTTATTTGATACTTTTATGCCGAAATTATCATCGCCTAATAGACCAAATTCTGCCCGACCGGACCAATTGTTTTGGAATATGAATGAAGCAGTTTTCGAAGAATTTTCTTTATTCAATTTTAGGCGGACATCACCATTGCCGCCGTCTATAGTATAACTCGCGCTAAATAATGCATTGCTGAGCTTTGCGGCAAGCTGATTATCATTGTCCGCTTCGGTGCCTATGCCTAATTTGGATAAGTTCTGAAATGCGACCGGCGCAATTGGCAGGTCTTTCCAAACATTTCCATCAAAATGTTTAAACAGAGCCTCATCAATAATATAACCCAAAAACCCAGACTTCGGTGGATAAATAACCCAGCCGAGATTATTATAGGCTGCTATTTGTCCCGATTTGCCCGCCCAATCACCGCTTGGGTTATTGCCGATTATATAGCGGTCGCCGTCAATTGGCGCGCTTGGTGGATTTGAAATGCTTCGGCTCTTGATTGCTAGCATTATTAGATTATCGATGGCTTGAAGGCCTTCATTAATCGTAACGTGTTTTTGAGCCTGGCTCGCGAGCAAGAACGGCAATCCAAGATTAGGTGAAGTGTCAGACATAAAACCTCCGATAAAATGGAGTATTGTAATTATGGGAAATCGATTGCGGATAGCGCTGGATCTATTCCCAATCTGGACATCAAAATCTCGGGGCCAAAAAAATGCTTGGTGGGCAATTTTGTTGATTTTATTGGCCTAGAGGTCTAGGCATAGCAAATTAGTTTTCGCCTTTAATTTGGAAGTTTTGCGTGAATATTGAAAAAACGGATATCAAGGATGTGGTTATAATCACACCTACAAAATTTCATGATGCGAGGGGCTATTTTATGGAAAGCTATAAGCATGATTGGTTTGTAAAAAATGTTGCGCCGGTAGATTTTGTTCAAGATAATCAATCTTTCTCTGCGAATGAAAGTACAATTCGCGGCCTACATTACCAAAAGGCACCTTTTGGACAGGGTAAGCTAATAAGAGTGTTAGCGGGGGCGATTTTCGATGTTGCGGTTGATATTAGAGAAAATTCGGATACTTTTGGAAAATGGGTTGGGGTAGAATTGACCGCGGAAAATGCGAAACAATTATGGATTCCTGATGGCTTCGCGCATGGGTTTTGCACCCTAACTGCAAATTGTCTGGTTGCCTATAAAGTAACCCAAATATATTCGCGGGATCACGATTGTGGATTGGCATTCAACGATAATGAGATAGGTATTGAATGGCCGATTGATATTTCACGCGCAATATTGTCGCAAAAAGATATGGCGCAACCAAACTTATCAAGCCTTAGATAATCGGAGTATTTATGCGGATATTAGTAACAGGGGGTGCAGGCTTTATAGGTTCCGCATTGGTGCGATATTTAATTAATGAAATTGGCGCCGAGGTTCTAAATATCGACAAACTAACATATGCAGGAAACCTCGCCTCCTTAAAGTCTATTGAAGGCAGTAATTTATACAGCTTTTTGAAAGCTGATATTTGCGACAAAGAATCTATAAATAGAGCGATAAGTGAATTCAGCCCAGAACATATAATGCATCTAGCGGCGGAATCGCATGTTGATAGATCCATAAGTGGTGCAGCGGATTTTATTGAGACCAACATAATCGGTAGCTTTACTATGTTAGAAGCGGCACGCCATTATTGGAACGGGCTTGATGGAGCCAACAAATACAAATTCCGGTTTCTGCACGTATCAACCGACGAGGTTTACGGCTCATTGGGCTCAACTGGCCTTTTTGAAGAAACTACGCCGTATGACCCCTCATCACCTTATTCGGCATCAAAGGCCGCCTCGGATCATTTGGCGAAGGCTTGGTATAGGACTTATGGCTTTCCGGCGATAATTTCCAATTGCTCGAATAATTATGGCCCCTTTCATTTCCCCGAAAAGCTTATTCCTTTAAACATTCTCAATGCACTGGAGGGCAAGCCGATTACCGTATATGGAAAAGGCGAAAATATTCGCGATTGGCTCTATGTCGATGACCATGCGCGTGCTTTACATATGATTTGTTCAAAGGGCCGGCTCGGCGAAACATATAATGTTGGCGGTCGCAATGAGAGAACAAATATAGAAGTTATTACCCGAATTTGTGAATTGATGGATTTGTATAGACCACAAAACGCGCCACATTCTAAATTAATAACCTTTGTAGCCGACCGTCCAGGGCACGATGCAAGATATGCAATTGATGCAACAAAGCTTGAAAGAGAGCTTGGTTGGCATGCTAAAGAGACCTTTGATACAGGTATTGAAAAGACTGTTCAATGGTATTTAGAAAATGAGGATTGGTGGCGCCCATTACGCGGCGGCGTCTATTCTGGCGAGCGCTTGGGTTTAGCTTAGAAAGGCTTAGATTAAAATGAAAGGCATAATTTTAGCAGGTGGCAGCGGCACTCGCCTTCATCCAATGACCGTTTCAATATCAAAGCAATTAATGCCAATTTACGACAAGCCGATGATTTATTATCCGCTTTCAACTCTGATGCTAGCTGGCATTCGCGAAGTGCTAATTATTTCAACGCCGCATGATTTGCCGCTTTTTCAATCGCAAATTGGCGATGGTTCGCAGTGGGGAATGACGATTTCCTATGCGTCGCAGCCAAGCCCTGATGGTCTTGCGCAGGCTTATGTTATCGGGGCCGATTTTGTTGGCAAAGAGCCATCATGTTTGATTTTGGGTGATAATATTTATCATGGTTCAAATTTAGCAGAAATTCTCACAGAGTCTGCAAAATTAAAGCAAGGCGCCAGCGTTTTTGCCTATCATGTTTCAAATCCTGAGGCATATGGCGTGGTCGAATTTGACAAGGACTTTAATGCTCTTTCAGTTGAAGAAAAGCCAAAACTGCCAAAGTCAAATTGGGCAATTACTGGGCTTTATTTTTATGATGGCGACGTAGTTGATATTGCAGCTAACTTAAAGCCTTCGGCGCGCGGCGAATATGAAATAACAGACGTAAATAGAGCCTATCTTGAACGGGGCGATCTAAAGGTTCAAACTCTAAACCGCGGCTATGCTTGGCTTGATACAGGGACACCCGATAGCCTTCTTGATGCGGCTGTTTTTGTTCGCGTAATTGAAAAGCGTCAAGGTTTTAAAATTGCATGTCCAGAGGAAATCGCTTGGCGCAAAGGATTTATTGACGATAATCAGTTTCAAAAAACAATTTCTATGTTCAAGAACAATGATTATGGAAAATACCTTCAAACACTCCTAAAAGATCAAGAGCGCTTTTGATAGTTTAGAATAGTCTGCAAAATTATTTCAGAAGCTTCATCTGCCGATATTTGCGAAGTATCAATCCGAATTTCTGGGTTTAGTGGCGCCTCGTAAGGACTATCTATGCCAGTGAAGTTTTTTAGCTGACCTGCTCTGGCCTTTTTATATAGCCCTTTGGGATCCCGCTCCTCGGCGATAGCTAAAGGCGTATCAATAAATATCTCAAAAAATTCGCCTTCTGGAATTAGCTCTCTTGCGGTTTCTCTGTCTTGTCTGAAAGGCGAAATAAATGCGGCAATTACTATTAGTCCTGCATCAGTCATTAACTTTGCGGTTTCGGCAATCCTGCGAATATTTTCAATTCTATCTGCCTCTGTAAAACCCAAGTCCCTATTCAAGCCATGGCGAATATTGTCACCGTCAAGCAAGAAAGAATGATAATTCATCGCATAGAGCTTCTTTTCGACTAGATTGGCAATTGTTGATTTCCCAGATCCCGAAATGCCTGTTAGCCATATTACAGCGGGTTTTTGAGCTTTTTGCAAAGCGTGTGCTTTGCGGTCAATATCTATTGCTTGCCAATGTATATTTTGAGTCCGGCGAAGGCCGAAATTTATCATACCTGCTGCGACAGTTGCATTGGTAATTTTGTCAATAAGAACAAAGCCGCCCAAAGTTCGATTAGTTGCATAGGGTTCAAAAACAATTTGCCTATCCGCAGCAATATTGACAATTGCAATTGCATTTAGTTCGAGCGTTTTAACAGCAATATGCTCAAGGGTTTTTATATTCACTTGATATTTCAAAGTCTGAACTTTTGCAGACACGGTTTGTGTGCCGAGTTTAAGCCAATATGATTTCCCCGCAACCATCACTTGGTCTGACATCCAAACCAATGTCGATTCGAAGATATCCGCCATTTGCGCGGGATTTTCGGCAGCAGTAATTACATCGCCACGCGAACAATCAATCTCATCTTCTAAACATATTGTTATGGATTGGCCCGCTATCGCAGTTTGTAAATCTGAATCTTTGGTTATAATTCGCGATACTTTTGATGTTATGCCGGAGGGTAAAACTTGAACTTCTTGACCGAGCTTTACCGCGCCCTTGGCAATAAGACCGGCATAACCCCTAAAGTCCATGTTTGGCCGAACAGCCAGCTGAATTGGCATTGCGAAATCAGCGGTTTCACAATTTTCAATTGTTACATCTATACTCTCAATTTGGCTTAAAAGGGTTTCACCTTTATACCAATTCATGTTTTTAGACTTAGTTACAATATTATCGCCCAAGAGCGCTGAGATTGGAATAGCATCAAAGCCATCTATACCAATAGAGCTAGCAAAATCAGCGTAGTCAGCGCATATTTTTTCAAAATGGCTTTCGTCAAATTTGACCAAATCCATTTTATTTACCGCTAGGATTATCTTTTTTATTCCTAATAAATTCGCAATATATGAATGTCTGCGAGTTTGAGGGACAACACCTTTTCGCGCATCAATCAATATAATCGCCAAATCGGCGTTTGATGCCCCGGTCACCATATTGCGAGTATATTGTTCGTGCCCAGGCGCATCAATTGCAATAAATTTGCGAACGGGGGTTGCAAAATAACGATATGCGACATCAATTGTAATACCCTGTTCGCGCTCAGAGCTTAGCCCGTCCAATAATAATGCGAAATCTATTTCACCCCTTTGAGTTCCAATTTGCTTGGAATCTTCAACTAGATTTGATAATTGGTCTTGGTCGATTAGATTAGCATCAAATAAAAGCCGCCCAATTAGAGTTGATTTCCCATCATCAACAGAGCCGCAAGTGATAAAACTTAATAGAGATTTTGTCTCTTGATTATTGGTATCGGACATCAAAAATAGCCCTCGCGTTTTTTGACTTCCATAGAAGACGTTTCCTCGGTGTCTATAATGCGCCCACCGCGTTCGGATCTATTTGACACAGCCATTTCTTCAATTATTTCGTCAATTGACACAGCGTCTGACAAAATTGCGCCGCTCAAAGGGTAACAGCCTAGAGTTCTAAACCTTATTGAACGTTCGATTGGTGTTTCGCCGTTTTTGAGCGGAAATCTATCATCATCGAGCATGAAAATCTGCCCATCGCGCTCAATTGTAGGCCGTTTTTTGGCAAAATAGAGCGGGACAACAGTTATGTTTTCAATCCTAATATAGTCCCAAACGTCACTTTCGGTCCAATTTGACAATGGGAATACACGTATAGTCTCATTTGGACCTTTTTTTGTATTATAATTATTCCAAAGTTCGGGGCGCTGGTTCTTCGGGTCCCAAATATGATTTTCGGATCGAAAAGAAAATATGCGCTCTTTGGCACGGCTTTTTTCCTCATCTCGCCGAGCACCGCCAAAAGCCGCGTCGAAATCAAATTTATCGAGCGCTTGTTTAAGGCCCTCTGTCTTCCACATATTAGTATGCAAAGGGCCATGATCAAATGGATTTATTCCGCGCTCCATGGCCTCCGGATTTCTATGAACTAAAAGTTCCACTTGGTATTTTTTCGCCATTTGGTCGCGATATTCATACATTTCGCGAAACTTCCAACAAGTATCAATATGGAGAATTGGAAATGGTATTGGCGCGGGATAAAATGCCTTAAGAGCTAAATGCAATAAAACCGCAGAATCTTTGCCGGCAGAATACAATAGAACCGGCTTTTTCGCTTCCGCAAATGTTTCACGGAATATATGTATGCTTTGAGATTCAAGTATCTGAATATGGGATAAAGTTGGCGATACCATTTTAATTTCCATTTTCACCATTGGCACTTATTCAAAATACTCAATGATATTAGCTTACCTAAAAATACGAAAATTATAGGTGACGCAATAGGTAAGTATTATAGATTGATGCTCAAGCTATGTGTTTTATCAATAGCTGTAACGTAAAAACCCCACTCAATGACAATTATACTAATAGCGGTTCTCGCATTAAATACATTACTTTTTTGCACATCTTTTATTTAACGCACAATTTATACGCCTAATTTTCCAAATGATTGGTAGCGCAAATAATGACGCGGCTGAAAAGTCTTAATTCTGGCAGAGGTCGGATTTTATCTGAGAAATATCTGTCGCGCCACAAAGAGCCATTGCACGTAATAATTCAGTTTTTAAGATTTCAAGGGCGCGTTCAACTCCCTGCTGCCCGCCCGCACCTAATCCGTAAAGATACGCTCTGCCTATCGCCACCGAAGTAGCCCCCATAGCGAGCGCTTTAACAATATCAGTGCCGCGCCGAATGCCGCCATCAAGAATAATTTCTGCTTTGCCGTAGGCTTTTTCAGAAATAGCGGGAAGGGTGTCTATTGTCGCTGGCGCAGTATCCAATTGCCGACCCCCATGGTTTGAAATCCAAACCGCATCGGCACCTATATCAATACAGTTTTGCGCATCCGCGGCCGTTGAAATTCCTTTAATCGCAAATTTTCCGCCCCATTCTTTGCGAATCCATTCGGCATCTTTCCATGTTACCGTGCGATCAAATTGATTGTTGATAAATTCTATGATTCCGCCTTCATTCTTTATATGCCGAAAATTGGCGGCCTCAATTTTACCCGAACTTATCATCTCAAAAAGATATTGGGGTCTTGCTAACATTTGCGCGACAACACTGGGGCTTACTTTTGGCGGAATTGTAAATTGATTGCGCGGATCTCGTTCTCGATTGCCAGCAACCGGAACATCAACAGTAAGGATAATTCCATCAAAGCCTGCGGCCTTAACACGCTCGATAATTTCGCTAACAAGGCCCCTATCTTTCCAGACATAGATTTGAAAAAATTTGGGGCCATTTATTTCCTTTGAAATGTCTTCAATCGAAGTTGAGCCGATTGTTGAAATTGAATATGGAATTCCATATTTCTGCGCAGCTTTTGCAACCGCAAACTCACCTTGTTTTGGGTTAAACAGCCTCGAGCTAGCGGTGGGTGAAATGAAAAACGGCAATTCCGACTTGGTGCCCATTACGGTCGTTTCTGTCTTAATAGACGAGATGTCGGTTAATGCGCGCCATACTAATTCGCGCTCACGAAATCTTGATATATTTTTGGCAAGGGTAATTTCATCATCAGCGCCGCCATCAATATAATCAAAAACCATTTTTGGAAGGCGCTTTTTTGCCAGTGTGCGCAAATCATCAATTGAGATTGCCTGTCTGATGCGATTAGACATTTTAATTCTACCCTATTTTTTATTGCGCGACCCCTAACCTGAATTGTGATTTAATTCAATCGATATTAATCATATTTACCAAGAAATAATCATAATTAGTCATTCGCAATTTGCGGCAAAGCTAATTCTGTGGTTGACTTAATCGTCTCCATAACAAATCGCGAAGACACATTTTTCATCGGCACTTTTGCAATCAATTCCTTGTAGAATTTATCATATGCCGCCATATCGGGCACAATAAGTTTAAGAATATAATCGACGTCACCTGCCATCCTTAGGACTTCCACCACCTCGGGGCTTTTGTTGATATAGGTGGTAAATTGTGTCAGCCAATTGACGGTGTGCTCGTTGGCCTCGATGGAAACAATTATTGTTAGCCCGAGCCCAACCATTTTGGCATCAACCAAGGCAACGCGCCCTTTAATAATGCCAATAGCTTCGAGCTTTTGCACCCTATGCCAACAGGGTGTCTGCGAAAGGCCGACCTTTTTGGAAAGCTCATTGATTGGAATATCGCAGTTCTTCATCAAAAGTGCGAGTATTTTCCTATCTATTGCGTCCAATTTATTAGTTTTTGAATTTGCCATTTCCAATTTCACATTTCTATTTGCTATCCTATAGCGCATTTTCCAATATAGAGCCAATGACAACTAATTCTGGACCATTTGTCTCTAGGTTTTCAAAGATTTTGGGAAGGTCCAAAAGGCGTGATTTGATAATTTCTTGATTGGGCCGTGTTGCATTTATTACGATTGCCGCTTTGGTGTTTTCATCCTTACCGGCTTTTATAAGTTCGGCTACGAATTCATGAATATTTGCGCGCGCCATATAAACAAAACTTGTGCAGTCCTTTTGTGCAAGCGAGGCAAAATTAACCTCGGGGATTTTTCCACTTTTCTTGCCCGCCGCTGTCACAAATTGAACTCTTTGGGCATGGTCTCTATCAGTTAATGATATTCCAAGGCTAGCGGCTGCACCTTGGGCGGCGCTTATTCCTGGAATAATCTCAAGCGGTATGTTTTCATTTCGGCATGCCATTATTTCTTCGGTGGCTCGGCCAAAAATAAGCGCATCTCCACCCTTTAAGCGAACAATGTTTTTTCCATCTTTGGCGTATTTCACTAGTAATTCGCAGATTTCGCTTTGGCTACAAGAGGGCCCCGCACGCCGTTTTCCCACGGCAATTAATTCAGCCTCGCGGCGAGCAAAATCTAAAATATTGGGTTCGACCAAATCGTCAAACATAATAACATCGGCCATTTGAAGTGCGCGAATTGCCTTTAGAGTGAGGAGTTCGGCATCTCCTGGGCCCGCGCCAACGAGAAAGACTTTGCCAGTGGCGAGACTTTGGGTTTCTAAAAAATCCTCAATCGACTTTGTCTCTGGTGATACGCTGGGGTTATCTAGCGCAAAGCCAGCAAAATTATGCCAAAAGCTGCGCCTTTGATTAAACTCGAGCGATTTTTCTTTTATTTTGGGACGCCACTGGCGTGCTTTTTCAACCCAATTTGCAATTTGCGCTGGAAACATTTGCTCTAATAGGCCACGGATTTTTTGTCCTATGGCAGGGGAGGCGCCATTGGTCGCAATTCCAATTACTAGTGGAGAACGATTAACAATTGCACCAAATTGAAAATCACAAAATTCAGGGCGATCTATAATATTTACCGGAATATTATTTAACTTTGCTGCACTTACAAAAGCGCGCGCATCATCATCATCAATCGAGGCGCAAATTCCAAGTTTTGCGCCGAAAAAATCCTCTTTTTGCCAGTGCCGATTTATAAATTCGATATTGCCTTGTTCGCTAATTATCTTTTCTTGTATTTGATTAAGTGGCGCGGGCGAAATCAATTGAACATTTGCGCCAGTTGCCGCCAATAATTCGGCTTTCCAAATTGCGCCCTCTGTTTGGCCGGCTACAATAATTTTTTGGCCCGATAAATGGTGAAATAGCGGCAATTGCTCGAGGGGTTGCATTTTCTGCGGTGGCTTAGCCTCGGGCACACGCTTCTTAATCATATACCGAACCCGTCTATATTTTCGCCATCGGAGTTTTCATACACTGAAGTAATCCTTTGATATAAAGCATGGGCAACTGCCAGTAAGACACTTTGGAAGAATGCAAACACTATGGCTTTGCCCAAACTATGAAATGCCATCAATGATAATATAAAACTTATCACAAAGAAAATAGCGTGTAATTTAACACCCTTATAAAATGAATGAACTGGATTAGATCCATAAGGGAAAATATATTTAGCTATCTTTTTGATATTTTGACTATTGGTTTTGCGCCCTTCGCTTGCGAATTTTTCTATGGCTCCATCAATCATACCCATAGCGACGGTTTCATTTGTTATTTTATCAATCACAATGAAAGAGCCGAGATTTCGGTTCTTAGAATATTGCTCTATTAATAACGGCGCATCAAGCGTGGCCTCTATTTGCGCTATAGTATTCATTTTTACATCGAGAATTTGTTGCGGCAATAGAGTTGTGAAATCAATTGTATATAGGGTCTTGGTGAACCTTATATTGGTTTCTTTGGCATTGTGTTTGACAAGATATTCCTTATTTGCCTGCATCGGATTTTCTGACATCCAAAGCATATTTGCGCGAAAATCCTTAGATGTGCGTTTTGGATTGCTGGCATTATAAATAATATCGCCGCGCGAAATGTCGATTTCGTCCTCTAATGTTATGGTGATTGATTGATTGGTTTGCGCTGATTTTAGATCGCCATCAAAAGTCACAATTCGCGCGATTTTGCTTTTTTGTCCACTCGAGGAGACACGAATTTCATCACCAACATTAATCTGACCGCCGATAATTTGCCCGCTAAAGCCGCGAAAATCTGGCGTTGGGCGGTTCACCCATTGCACAGGCATGTAAAATTCGTCTTTTGTGTTTTGATTAATTTTTACATTTTCGAGATATTCCAAAAGTGGCTGACCATTATACCACGGCATTTTTTTTGAATTAGCCATAATATTATCGCCATCCTTCGCCGCCAAAGGAATTGCTATTATTTCGTCAAACCCAAGCGTGTGTGCATGCTTGTTAAAATTCTCTACTATTTCTAGGAAAGTCTGCTTTTCATAGCCTACCAAATCCATTTTATTGACCGCAAGGACAATCTTTTTAACGCCCAATAGGGAAACAATCATGGCGTGGCGGCGGGTTTGGTTCAATACGCCTTTACGCGCATCAATAAGAATAATGGCAACATCAGCATTGGAAGCGCCCGTCGCCATATTTCTTGTATATTGTTCGTGACCTGGAGTATCGGCGACAATAAAAGCGCGCTTCTTGGTGCGAAAATAGCGATAGGCAACGTCAATTGTAATTCCTTGCTCACGTTCAGCCGCAAGGCCATCGAGCATAAGCGCAAAATCGATTTCTTTGCCTTGGGTCCCAAATTGTTCGGATGCAAGATTTAGAGCATCCAATTGATCGTCATAAATCTGGCCCGCATCATAAAGCATTCGACCGATTAAAGTTGATTTTCCATCATCAACCGAGCCGCAAGTTATAAAGTGCAAAAGATTGAATTGATCGACATCATTCTTTGCGATTGATTTGGGCGAAACTTTAATATTCATTAGAAATAGCCTTCCGCCTTTTTTTGTTCCATCGAAGCTGCGCCATCATGGTCTATCAATCGTCCTTGACGTTCAGATTGGCGCGAGGTTTCCATTTCAAGAATGATTGCATCTATATCCTTGGCATCAGATTCTATAGCACCAGTAAGTGGGTAACATCCGAGTGTGCGAAAGCGAACCAATTGACTTTTTATTTTGTCGCCCTTTCTTAATTCCATTCTTTCGTCATCACGCATAATAAGCATGCCATCGCGTTCAATGATTGGGCGCTCTTTGGCAAAATATAAAGGAACCACCGGGATATTCTCACGCTTTATATAATTCCAGACGTCGATTTCCGTCCAATTGGAAATTGGAAAGACCCGAAAGCTCTCGCCTTTTCTTTTGCGCGTATTATATGATTTCCATGGCTCTGGCCTTTGATTTTTGGGGTCCCAAATATGGCCCGCAGATCGAAATGACAAAACCCGTTCCTTGGCGCGCGATTTTTCTTCATCGCGCCTTGCACCGCCAAAAGCTGCGTCAAATCCATATTTATCGAGCGCCTGCTTTAGGGCAACAGTTTTCATAATATCGGTATGAACCCGTGAGCCATGAGTGAATGGGCCAATGTTTTGCGCGACGCCCTCTTGATTAATATGGACTATCAAATCGAGCCCAAGGCGCGCAGCCTCGTTGTCGCGAAACTCAATCATCTCCTTGAATTTCCATGTTGTATCAACATGCAATAGCTTGAATGGCGGCTTTGATGGATAAAATGCTTTCATTGCCAAATGCACCATGACAGCTGAATCTTTGCCGATGGAATAAAGCATGACTGGGTTTTCTGCGGTGGCGGCAACTTCGCGCATTATGAATATTGCCTCGGCTTCTAGGGTATCTAGGTGGTTCATTTAATTCTTCGCCATTCTCACTAAGGACCCGTTCTCATCAATATGCAGGCCACATTCTTTTTGGTTTTCTTGATTTTCCCACCACCAACGGCCAGCTCTTTCGTCTTCCCCTGGCTCAATTGCCCGTGTGCATGGGGCACAGCCAATCGATACAAAGCCTTTGCTTTGGAGGGCATTTATGGGCACACCGAGTTCTTTGACCTCTTCGGCGACCATTTGGCGGGTATAATCAAATAAGGGTGATAGTTTTATCAATCCGCGCGCCTCATCGATTTGCGCAATTTCAACATTATTGCGCGCTTCTGAAGCGTCCGCTCTTAGGCCAGTAATCCAAGCCTTTGCGCCCGAAAGCGCGCGTCCCAACGGCTCTATTTTGCGAATAGCACAACATTCCTTGCGCGCCTCTATCGAGTTCTTAAATCCGTTTGTCCCTTGGGTGCGCACTAATTTTGCGACCAATTCTTGGTTTGGATAAAGGCCGCGAATAATAATATCGTATTTATCTTCGGTTTCTTGCCATAATTCGTGGCTTTCATTGAAAAGCCGACCAGTATCGAGCGTAATAATCCCAATATCGAGTTTTTGTGTTGCAATATGGTGCGTGATTAATTGATCCTCTATCCCAAGGCTGGATGTAAAGATAATGGTGCCATCGATTGATGCTCTAATTTCTTTTAGTCTTTCGGGCAGACTAAGTGCTATTAACTTGTTTGTTTCTATTTGCATTTTAAATTTTGTCGCGATTGTGCCGCGCCTCAAGAATTGAAATCTTTGCGCCGTTTTCAGATTGGTATGAATTTGAATATTGCCCAAGGGCCAATTGCCAATGTTCCAATGGTTGGCGTAATAATTGCTCTTCTGAAATCTCAATCTCATTAAAGCCGCACGCAATTAAATCTGCGAATTGATCCGGAATAACAGGGCCAACAGCCCTTAGCCTTCCGTTAAAGCCAAGTCTTCGCAATTTTTTGGCAATAGTAAAGCCGCGCCCATCTGAATGAGATGGAAATTCGATTCCTATTATTGTATGATTGTCAAAATGAAGGGTCTCAACACTTGGATCAAAGTCGCTTGCTAGTGTTTGATCTGTCGGGATAATTTCGGCCAATTCACCATTTTCATTAATCAGAGGCATGGCCAACCCCGGTTGCTAGACTATAAACCTCGCGAAACTTATCAATGCCGATGCGTCTATAAGTATCTATGAATTCTTCGTCTCTTCTGCGTAATTGGCGATAGACATCAATGATATTTTCTATGACTTTTGGCACTTGATCGGCATCAATACCGGGGCCAAGTCTTTCGCCCATTGCCATATTTTCACCAGCATCGCCGCCAATTGTTATTTGATAATTCTCGCGGCCCGCTTTTTCCAAGCCCAAAATACCGATATTGCCTATATGGTGATGGCCACACGCATTAATACATCCAGATATTTTTATACCTAATTTCCCAATATCGTCTTGGATTTCTTTACTGGCAAAATGGTTTGAAATTTCTTGCGCGATTGGAATAGACCTTGCGGTTGCTAATGCACAATAATCGATCCCAGGGCAGGCAATGATATCGCCAACTAGTCCAATATTTGCGGTATCCAGATTATGAGTTTTAAGCTCATTCCATAATTCAAAAGCTAGATCTTTTGCGATATGCGGCAAAACTATATTTTGAGTATGGGTAATCCGCAATTCCGAATCCGAATATTTGTCAGCCATATCGGCCAAAAACTCCATTTGCTGATTAGTCAAATCGCCAGGAATCCCACCAATTGGCTTGGTTGAAATCGCAAAAGCAAGATAGTCTCGGTTTTTATGGGGATGGGAATTATGCTTTATAAATCGCGCAAACTCTTTCGAATTTTCAATATTTTTCGCAAGCTTAAATTCGGCATTTTCGCGCCTAGGAAGCTGAGGTGGCTCAAAATATTTATTAATCCGCGCTAATTCGTCTTGGCTAAAGTTAATAGGATTTGTTTTTGTTTTCTCAAATTCTTGATTTACTAGACCAATGAAATCGTCGGTTCCGGTTTCTTGGACTAAAATTTTTATTCGCGCTTTATATTTATTGTCGCGCCGGCCCATTGCATTATAGACGCGCAATATAGCCTCTAGAAAATTCAGCAATTGATTTTGCGCAACAAATTCGCAAACAGTTTTTCCAATGATTGGGGTTCGCCCAAGTCCACCGCCAACTATAATTTTATAACCAATTTCTCCGTTTTGGCCTTTGACTATTTCAATGCCAATATCATGGGCACGAATAGCTGCGCGGTCTGCTTTCGCGCCAGTGACCGCTATTTTAAACTTGCGCGGCAGATATAAAAATTCCGGATGATTTGTGGACCATTGGCGGATTAGTTCGGCGACTGGCCTAGGATCTGCGATTTCGTCCGCTGCGATGCCAGCAAAATGATCGGCTGTTACATTGCGAATGCAGTTTCCAGATGTCTGGATAGCGTGCATTTCAACTGACGCTAAATCTTCTAAAATCGCACCAACGTCTTTCAGTTTTATCCAATTATACTGAATATTTTGCCTTGTAGTGAAATGGCCATAGCCCTTATCGTATTTTTCTGCGATATGCGCCAACATGCGCATCTGCCGTGATGAAAGCGTCCCATATGGAATTGCCACACGTAGCATATAGGCGTGAAGCTGCAAATAGACCCCATTTCTTAAGCGGATTGGGCGAAATTCTTCTTCGCTTAATGCGCCAGAAAGTCGCCTTTGGATTTGGGACTTGAATTGTTCAGTGCGTTCCTTAACAAAAGCGCTATCAAATTCATCATATCTATACATTTTGGGCACCATAGCTAATTGTTGGACCCTTTATTTGAATTGCTGTGCGGTAATTGCGCGGCAAAGGCGCGCCATTTTCATCTATAGTAACCTCTACCAATTGGGCATCTAAAACTTGATTTTTAGCCAATTCGCTGGTTATTATCTCTTCAAAGTCCGTTATTTCCTGTTCATGGTTTAGGATAAGGGCATTCTCAAACTCAACCGTCCAGCCCTTATTGGTCCATACCAATGGATGACCTTCAAGGAGGTCCTGTGCCATTAAAATGGCCGGAAGCCGAAGTTTTTTTGCCATAATTGTTTGCCGTTACACCAAAGAGAATTTCTATATTGGGGAAAAATAGAAAATTATTCTTTCGGGAAAGAGATAAAAATCATTATTTTGCAATATATTATAGTTGAGCTAGAGTTTGTATCGCAAAATTGAGAGATAATATACTATTTTGCATTAAAATATAGAATTTTTTTCTACGAAGAGCACTCGTCGGTATTTTTAAGAAATATGGCAAACTTTATTAGGACTAAACAATTCAAACTAGTTTGAGTCACGTAAAATCTATGTGCGCAAGCCCTGCAGTGCAATTCCGATATAGCAATATTGGAACCAAAGAGTTTTGTGGACAAAGCGAGAGAGGTAATTTGATGGTATTGCTGGTGCATATGACGAGCGCCACAAAAATTTTGCGAGAAAAGGGCGATTTCTCAATAAATTATTTCAATTAAAATCGTAAATGCGAACTAGTTTCAAAATAACTATTGCCATGTCTATTTACTTTCTGATAAGCATCAGTTCAAAAGTCGCATGTTATTAAAAATTGCGATAATAGGCTAGAATTAAGACATCGCTTGACGGGACACGGGGGTGCAATGAGGCGTTTTAATATCCATAAGATTGGCTTGGCACTCCTATGCCTTTTTTCGACTATTTGTTTTAATCCGGTATTTGCACAAAACTCAACGCGCTTGCCCGCCGGCACCACTGAAAGAGAAAATCGTGATAAACTCGAATCTATTTCAGAGCCGAAGGCAAACTATAGTATCGAAAAGCCTTCAGCATCCGGAATGGCGCCAAATTCGCAAATAAGATTTAAAATTAGCAAGTTCAATATCGTTGGTTCAAGTGTAATCTCAATTGGGGAATTAGAGCGGGGTTCGTCAAAATATTTAGGCAATGATCGTGGTCTAGACGATATAAAAAGTGCCGCAGATGCAATCACTAAAATCTATTCCGACAAAGGTTACGCGCTTTCGTTTGCGATTGTGCCTGTGCAAAATGTCGAAAATGGTGTGGTTACAATTCGCGTTGTCGAAGGCAGTATTGATAAAATTGATATAGAGATAAAAAATAGCCCCGCTCTAACCGGTTCTTCACGCTTTGAAAACGCAATAAGAGCGCGCTTTGACGGTTTGATAAATTCAGGACCAGTCAAACTGAATGACATAGAAAGAGCTCTCCTAACTAGCTCGGACTGGGGCGGCGTGGATCTAAGGCTAATCGTGCGGCCTTCGGATTCGGTTGAAAATGCTGCGACATTGATAATAGTCGCGGATTATGATCCGCTGTCATATTATATTCAAGGCGATAATCGAATGCGCCAAGAATTTGGTGATTATCGCTATAATGGCCGATTAAACCTTAATTCGACATTATTGGTTGGTGATTCACTAATTATCGACGCGCGAAGTGCCGATACCAGCGAAGGTTTTCGGTCGGGCTTTTTTAGCTATAGTGTTCCGCTTTTCCAGAGCGATGCTATGGCTTCAATTTCTTATTCTAAAGCCGACACCAAGGCGCAAAATGGCCTATTATCGCTTTTAGATTTTGAAAGTTCTGAACAAGTTGTCCGCGCAGAAATCAAATATCCGTTATTAAGAACTCGAAGCAAGAGCATATTCATTAGCGCGGGTCTTTCAGCCATAGAAAGCCAAAGTGGCATTTTATCTACAACACTAATTCACGACAATGTTCGCAATTTGGAACTCGCTTCGACTTGGGATTGGGCCGGAAAAAATGGTTCAAATGGATTGCTGCGAATTGGCATTTTACAGGGAATTGATGGCCTTGGTGCAAGCGACCAAAATAATCCACTTCGCAGCCGAACCCAAGGAAAACCAGATTTTTTTGCCCTAACCAGCGACTTTAATTGGTTTCAAAGATTTCCTGCTTCAAAAATGATTTTGAGCTTTGATGCAGCAACACAAATGGGAACAGAGGTTGGCGCGCTTGCTGCCAATGAATGCTCTTATGGTGGGCAGCAATTCGGTAGAGCATATGACCCCGGTGCCTTTGGCGGCGAAAACTGCATAAAAGCATCATTGGAATTAGCAAGAACATTCTCAAACGGTGGTTTTTCAGTGCAACCTTATGCATTCATTGACGGCGGCGCAGTGTCGCAAAACGGTGCTCTAGATTTCGGTGAAACAAGGTCTAGCTCGGCTTATAGTGGTGGGTTTGGCTTTCGATTTGCATTGCCATATGGAATTCGTGCCGAAACATATGCCGCTTGGCCATCAGAAAGTGACTTTGCCCGTAACGGGTCAGATGAGGTTCGAATATTTTTTACATTAGGAATACGCAGATGAAGCGCATTAGTTCAAATATTTCAAAACTCTATAGAAGAGAAAAGCTTTTCATCGGAGTAGCTACTGCCGCTTTGTTAATCAGTGGCAATGCTTTGGCGAATCCTAGTGGTGGAAATATTGTTGCGGGATCTGGAACCATATCCGGTCAAGGGACATCGAATGTAATTGTAAATCAAACTAGTAATAAGGCAGTTATTAATTGGCGCAATTTTTCTATTGCTAAAGGGGAAACTACGCAATTTATCCAGTTAAGTAAGGATTCGATTGCCCTAAACCGCGTAACTGGCGGTGATATGTCAACAATACTCGGTAGCTTAACTGCAAATGGAAAAGTATTTGTCATAAATCCAAATGGAATATTGTTTGGAAAAGATGCCAAGATTGATGTTGCGGGCCT
Source organism: uncultured Caulobacteraceae bacterium (assembly GCA_964442095.1). Classification (GTDB taxonomy): domain Bacteria; phylum Pseudomonadota; class Alphaproteobacteria; order Caulobacterales; family Aquidulcibacteraceae; genus Pseudaquidulcibacter. The sequence continues at coordinate 18,187 of CAYTWK010000009.1, forward strand.
GCTAGCTACAAGTGCCGACATTTCAAACGAAAATTTTATGGCCGATGGGCCAATGCGCTTTGATATTCCAGGTGATGTCAATGCCAAGATTATAAATCAAGGTAGAATCAATATTCGCGATGCCGGCATGGCGGCATTCGTTGCACCGCAAGTTCGCAATGAAGGCATTATTACAGCACAATTGGGGCGTGTTGCATTTGGCGGCGCAAACAAATTCACATTGGATTTGGCCGGCGATAGTCTTATAAATTTCCAATTGGGCGATGAAATTACCCAAAGTATTCAAGATGCTAATGGTGATAAATCGGCTTTGGTTGATATTGGCGGTGTTATTGATGCGCGCGGCGGCTCAATTTTACTGACGGCCTCGGCGGCGCGAGAAGTTGTGAACCAATCGGTTAGAGTATCTGGCATAACTGCCGCTGATACTGCTGAGGCAAATCCAGATGGCAGTATAAGCCTTGGAACGAAACTAACCGCAAAGAATATTTCAATTATAGCAGACGGCGAAATTGAAATTACCAAAACCGCCAGTCTTGATATGTCCTCAGAGACAAATGGCGGCAATATTGGTGGTAATCTAAGTATTAATGCGGATTCGGCCCTCATTGAAGGCTATATTGATCTTCGCGGCCTCCTTAGGGGCGGTAAAGCCAATGTTAAAGCCGAAAATTGGGCGGCATTAGGCGGCGAAATTGATGCATCGGCAACCATCACAAATGTAAAATCTAATGGCGGCACAATTAATATTTCCTCAAACGGCGGGCTTTCACTTGCTGGCAAAATAATTGCCAATGCAATGACCGGAACCGGTGGGACAATAAATATCCATAGCCAAGGCCGCTCAATTGATAATGCTGATAGCTTTATTGACGCAACCGGCATTAATGGCGGCAAAATAAATTACACGTCAAACAGACAGATTATTTCCTCGGGTGTATTTCGCGCCTCTGGCACTTATGGCAAAGGCGGTAATATCGACATTACTGCGCCGCGTATCAGCCTATTCTCTAGCCAAATATATGCCCAAGGCGGCATTCAAGGCGGTCAAATTCGTATTGGCGGTGAATTTCAAGGCGGAAAAGGCCTTGCCCAAGACGAATTGGCAAATGCAAAAACGCTAGTTGTAACCGATGCGACCATAATTGATGTATCGGCAATTGGCACGCGCGGCAATGGCGGCACAGCTGTTTTATGGTCCGATAATAAAACCACCTTCCTCGGCAAAGTAAATGCCATGGGTGGAACCTTGGCGGGCACTGGCGGAAATATCGAAATTTCTAGCGCCGATAGCCTATTTTATAACGGAACCATCGAAACCGCGCGTAATGGCGCACGCGGCGGCACATTATTGCTAGATCCAAAAAACATAATCATTGCCGATGGAAGCTCTGGCTCGGGCATTTCGCAATATAATCTGGTATTGCAAGCTTTTGGTAATGAGGGAGTGCCGGGTACAGAAAGCGCTTTACAATCGGGCGATCTTTTGGGCACCTCGGTTTCTCTCTCTGGAAATCGCCTTGCGGTCGGCGCAGCTGGAGATGATGGCCCTAATAATATATTGGTCGGCTCAGGTGCAGTTTATCTTTTTACTTTTGCTGATAGTGCTTTTACCGCGCCAGCCTTGGTGGGAATAATCGGCAAAGGCTATAGTGGTGGTAAAAATTATAACTTAAGCGGCTTGGGTTCCGATGACGAATTCGGTTATTCTGTTTCGCTCGATGGCAATCGCCTTGCGGTCGGTGCGCGTGGTGATGATGGCGAAGGCAACACTGTTTCAAATGCAGGCGCGGTTTATTTATTTACATTCGCCGATAGCAGCTTTAGCACGCCAACATTGGAGGCAATTATTGGTCGCGGCTATTCTGGTGGCAAAAATTATAACCTCGGCGGATTAGGCACTAATGACTTTTTTGGAACGTCGGTCTCCCTTGATGGCAATCGCCTTGCGGTTGGAGCACCGGGTGACGATTCCGCTGATAATTCGGTTTCCGATTCAGGTGCAGTCTATCTCTTCACCTTCGCTGATAGCGCCTTTAGCACACCTAGTTTGGAGGGGACTATCGGCTTTGGTTATACCGGTGCAAAGAGTTACGATTTAACCGATTTGGCGTTAAATGACCAATTTGGTTTTTCGGTTTCGCTTGATGGCAATAGGCTCGCAGTTGGAGCCATTAACGATGATGGCTTTGGTAATCTGGTTGCTAATTCGGGTGCGGTCTATCTTTTCACGTTTATTAGTAGTTCATTTAATTTTCCAATTAACGTTTCAAGAATTGGCAACGGTTATGCGAGCGGCATTAACTACAATCTAAATACATTGGGAGTAAGCGACGGTTTCGGCAGCTCGGTTTCTCTCGATGGTAACCGCCTCGCGGTCGGTGCTATTGGCGATGATGGCCCAACTAATTCATCATCCGAAAGGGGCGCAGTCTATCTTTTCACTTTCGCAAATAGCTCTTTTGGCACGCCGAGCTTGGCTTCAACTATTGGATTTGGTTATAATGTCGGTAATAATTATTCCCTCGTCACGTTAGCACAATTTGATAAATTCGGCGCAGCAGTTTCGCTTGATGGAAGTCGCCTTGCGATTGGCGCGAGCGGTGATGACGGTGAGGGTGACCTCGACGCTGATTCGGGTGCGGTATATTTATTCACATTTGCCGATAGTAATTTCAACACTCCAGCATTGCAGGCAATTATTGGTAACAGATATAGCGGCGCCTTTAATTATGATTTAAGTGCATTAGTATCAAATGACAACTTGGGATCTGCTCTTTCGCTAAATGGTAACCGCCTTGCGATTGGTGCACTTGGTGACGATGGCGCTGGTAATATTTCTTCTAATTCAGGCGCAGTTTATCTTTTCACCTTTGCTGATAGTAGTTTTAGCACTCCGACTTTAGCAGCCACGATTGGCAAAGGCTATACCGGCGGCAATAATTATAATCTAACTGCGTTGGATGATCTTGATAATTTTGGTTCTGCAGTGTCTCTCGATGGCAATCGCCTTGCTGTCGGGGCAATAGGTGATGACGGCGGTGGTAATACTACTATTAATTCAGGCGCTGTATATCTGTTCACCTTTGCCGATAATAACTTTAGCACGACAAGCTTGGCCGCAATTATTGGCAAAGATTATTCTGGTGGCCAGAATTATAACCTCGCTTCGCTAGAAGCAGGTGACTTTTTCGGCAGGTCGGTTTCACTTGATGGTAATCGCCTTGCGGTCGGGGCAAATAATGATGGCGGTTTCGGAAATATTTCTCTTGGCTCTGGTGCTGTTTATCTTTTCACCTTTGCTGATAGCGTCTTTAATACACCAACATTGGCGGCAACCATTGGCAGAGGCTATACTGGCGGCAATAATTTCAACCTTAATACATTAGAAAATACTGACGCTTTCGGTACTTCGATATCACTTAGCGGTAATCTTCTTGCGGTCGGTTCTCCTGGCGATGACGGAAATGGCAATACTTCAATCAATTCAGGTGCAGTTTATCTCTTTAGCTTTGCTGATAGTTCTTTTAGTTCGCCAGCTTTAAACGGCAGAGTTGGCAAAGGATATGCGGCAGGCGGTGCAAGCTTTAACTTGACTAATTTGGATACATCTGACTCTTTCGGGGCTTCCGTTTCTCTTAACGGCAATCGCCTTGCTGTTGGGGCAATCAATGATGATGGCTCTCCCGGTTTTCCTACTAATTCAGGTGCGGTCTATCTATTTTTAATTGATACTAATGCCACCAACCAGCTGACATTGGAGGCGATTCTTGGTAATGGTTATACTAGTGGTAAGAATTATAATTTAAGTGCATTGGAAGCTAACGACGCCTTCGGCTATTCAGTTTCTCTTGATGGTAATCGCCTTGCGGTCGGCGCAATCAATGATGATGGTTCTGGTAATACTTCTAGTAATCAAGGCGCAGTTTATCTTTTCACCTTTGCTGATAATGTATTTAACACTGCTACCTTAGTATCAACAATTGGCAAGGGCTATTCAACCAAGGGCTTTAGTGTCCCCTCAGCAAACGGATTGAGGTCTCTAGATGCTTTTGGCGCTTCGGTTTCTCTTGATGGTAATC
>CAYTWK010000010.1:0-22182 GCA_964442095.1 uncultured Caulobacteraceae bacterium
GCTGCCTCAATCACTAGATCGCAATTTTTAAGTTCCGTTATGTCATTTGATAAGCTTATACGCCCAAGAGCGGCTTTCATTTCCTCGTCTTTTATAATGCCCTTATGGACCTGGCGGGCCATATTAGCTTCAATAAGGGCAATGGCAGATTTTAAGTTTTCTTGACTGATATCATTGAGTATAACATTGTAATTCGCAAGCGCTGCAACATGGGCAATTCCGTTACCCATTTGACCTGCACCGATAACACCAATTAGTTCAATATTTGCCATTTTTATATCCAACGACGAGTTAGTTTACGCCATAGCGCAAAATATAGTCTAAATTATGATTCTAATGCTAGTTTTGAGTTCGGGCAAGCCAATTGTGCACTGCAACAATAACAATTTGAAATTTGTGACATAATCACGATTGACAAGTTAAAAAGATTTCTTCACGCTATAGGAATGAATGAAATAGATGAAAGAATAGAAGCTGCGATCGCGCAGCTTGATGCCGCATACGCAAAGGCTGTAGATGCTCTAAAAACCAGCCTTGCCGATTTTGTAAAAACTAAAACCCCACCGACCCCAGAGCAAAGAGCGCTTTTTCGGTATCCTAAGATAACTTTGCATTATTATCCCGATGGTCCGCCAACGGTGTCGCCGCGGGCGTTTGCAAAATTTAATTCACCTGGATCTTATAGCGTCTCGGTAACCCATCCCAAAGAGTTTGCAAATTATTTACGCGAACAATTGGGCCCTTTGGTTAAAGAATATGGCGCGACTATCGAAATTGGTGTCTCGGAACAAGAAATACCCTATGCTTATGTGGTTGATGGTGCGAATGAATTAGGTGTCGGTGATGTGCCGCCCGATGAATTAGCGCGTTGGTTTCCGACCCCATCATTAAATACTGTTGGTGATGAAATTGTTGATGGATTATGGAATATTAATGCAGAGGATGAAAGGCCGCTCGCGCTTTATGATGGCCTAAGAATTGATTATTCACTAAAACGATTGGTGCATTATTCCGGTACTGATTGGCAAGATTTTCAGCCATGGATATTATTCACCAATTATGCGCGTTATGTCGATGAATTTGTGCGATGGTCAGCCGAACAAATAAAATCAAATGAAAGCCCATATTATAAGCTTATATGTTCGGGTGGAATTGTCATAGATAATGATAATTGTAATGACGCCAATGAATTAGTAGCCCTTAGTAATTGGCGTAAATTCCAAATGCCCGCCTATCACCTTTTAAGCAAAGAAGGCGAAGGGCTTACGCTCGTAAATATTGGTGTGGGTCCATCAAATACAAAAAATATTACCGACCATTTGGCGGTTTTACGGCCACATTGCTGGCTTATGGCGGGCCATTGCGGCGGCTTGCGGCAAAGCCAAAGAATTGGCGATTATGTTTTGGCGCACGCTTATTTGCGGCGTGATTATGTGCTTGATGACATTTTGCCAGTTAGTGTGCCAATCCCGCCAATTGCCGAGGTGCAAATTGCCATCACTAGCGCTGCGCAAACTGTAACTGGCGAAAGCAAAGATAATTTAAAGCGCCGCCTTCGAACCGGAACGGTTGTTAGTTTTGCCGATAGAAATTGGGAACTTTATTGGTCCAGTGAGCGGCAACTTATCAATATGTCGCGCGCAATTGGTGTTGATATGGAAAGCTGCATGGTTGCCGCACAGGGTTTTAGACACAGAGTTCCCTATGGAACGCTTCTATGTATATCTGATAAGCCGGTGCACGGGGAAATTAAATTACCAGGGGCTGCAAATGTCTTCTATGAGCGCGCAATCGGCGAACATTTGAAAATAGCGATTGTGACTTTGGAAAAAATGCGTCTCGATGGCGCGCTTGGTCATTCGCGCAAGTTAAGATCTTTTGACGAGCCGCCTTTCAGATAGAATGGCAAAAAATGCATAGATTTATCCATATAGAGGGCGTTCATAATTTTCGCGATTTTGGCGGATATGAAACCAAAACTGGCCGCCGGGTGAAAAGCGGCAAATTGTTTCGCTCTGGCCAATTTGGCAATTTAACCGATAAAGGCCGCGAAAGCTTAAATCAGATTGGTCCGAAATTGATTATAGATTTGCGCCGCATTAAGGAGCGTGAGGAACAACCTGGGAAATTTGGTGAAATGCCCCTGCGCCACATAATTGGCGAACCAAAGCATGATAATTCATCAGACCTGCCGCCACATTTGGCCTATTTGCGCGATAAAGAAGTTAGCTTTGATGCAACTTTCGCGCATATGGTCGATACATACACAAGAATGCCCGATCTTGACGAATATAAATACCTATTCCTCGAAGCCTTTAAGGCTCTGGCAAATGAAGAAATGCCATCAATAATTCATTGCGCTGCCGGTAAAGACAGAACTGGCGTATTATGCGCTTTAATATTGGACGCTCTAGAGGTTGATAATCAAACAATTATGGACGATTATTTGCTTACTAATCAAACCCCGCATCTTGATAAGATTATAGCGTCCTATGCTGCTAAACTAAGTGAAAAATTTGGCAAAAATTTCGACCCCAAGGATACTTATCCAATGGGTGCAGTATATGCTGAATATCTACAGGCTGCTTTTGCGACAATCGAGAAAAAATATAAAAGCACCAGCCAATATTTAATGCACATTGGCGTTAGCGAAGAAATGAAAAAAGAAATCAAAAATCATTTAATCGCTATATAGTGCAAAATTATGCACCAAATGCCGCTTGAAGCCTCTCTAGCTGGGCATTAATTGGGTTTTCTGTCACGCCGTCTGTTGCTTCAAACATTGCGCTATCAAGCCGGTCAATTCGCAAATACAAATTTTGCGAACGCTCTAATAATGAGTTTAGCTTCTCTGGCAATTCGGCATGTGCAGTTCCAGTTCCGGTGCAGATTGCTTTTGCGCCAATGCGGTATTTAGGATCGCGTGCATCTTCGGCGCTCATTTCGCCTTCACGGACTGCGCGTTGAACCAAAAGCCAGCTTGCAGCCTGCATTAAGCGCGTGGTTAGGCGCATTGATTCAGAAGCATAAATTAATGCCGCGGCACGTTCCAAGAGTTTTGATTGTTTGCGTCCTTCGCCGTCAAGATATGCGGCGGTCTCTTCGACCAAGTCCATACCATCTGAAAACAGCTTCTCGAACACGTCAGAACTGGCGAAACTCGTGATTTTATCATCGTTAAAACCACTGGCCCCTAAATTATTGCCACCATTTCCCATTATGTTTCCTTTTTGCTTTATCAATTCTAGTCAATTAGTAAAAATAAGCAAGCAATTGCTTGTGGTGGCATTGTTGCAAAGAGCGTGCCGCGATTTATCGCTTAGGGCTTCCGAATATGGCATTGGCTGCATCTAATGATGCTTTCTTTGATGAAATCATGGACTTTGCACGCTCGATTTCGCCTTCTAGGTGAATAATCCTATCCTCCAATTCTTCAATGGAGAAAGATTCGAGATCTATAGGTTTAGGTTTTTTTGAATTTGGCAGTTCTTCATCAAACATTTTGGTTCCTTTTATTAGTTCTTGGCAACCAATTGGGGAAAATGTGCTTTTATGTTACATTAAAATAGAGCGGTTTCAAGCGCATAAGGTATTTATGGCACAATTTCGCCAATTAAGATATCTTGGTTTCTTGAAACAATGTTCGCCAAAACAATTTTTCCAGCGGCAGCATTTTCAACCTTTATTGATGCAAAATTATCTAGCCGCCCGATATTATCTTTTTCCATTAAGACCTTTTGTATGGTTCCAATCTGCATATCTAAAAGCTTTGCATGCGCATTATTGGCCTTTTCACGCAGTCTTTTAGCGCGCTCTTTGATTAAGGGCTTTGGCAATTGCGGCATTTTATAAGCCGGTGTTCCAAGACGTGGTGAAAATGGAAAAACGTGAATAAAGCTTAGTCCACATTCATCAATAAGACTAAGGCTATCTTGGAAGTGTTCTTCAGTTTCGGTAGGAAAGCCGGCAATAATATCTGCACCAAATGCTATTTCTGGGCGAGCTGTTTTAAGTCTATTACAAAGCTCGATGGCGTCTTTTCTTAGATGTCGCCTTTTCATGCGTTTTAAAATCATATCAGCGCCATGCTGCAAAGAGAGATGCAAATGCGGCATAAGGCGCGCTTCATTGGCGAATAAATCAAAAAGCACGTCATCAATTTCAACGGCATCAATTGAGGACAATCTCAGGCGCGCCAGGTCTGGGCAAAGCTTTAAAATGCGCTGCACTAAATTTCCAAGATTTGGTTCACCTGGTAAATCTTTGCCCCAAGCGGTTAAATCCACGCCCGATAGCACCACTTCTTGGCCGCCATTTTGTGTGATATGATTAATACTCTTAACAATTTCACCGGCGCTAACAGAGCGTGAATTACCGCGCCCATAAGGTATAATGCAAAAGGTGCATCGATGATCGCAGCCATTTTGCACTTGTAAATATGCACGTGTGCGCCCTTCTATGCCATCAATCAAATGACCAGCAGTTTCTTTGACGCTCATAATGTCATCAACCAAAATTCGCTCACTTGATTGGCGCAATTGCAAATAGGTTTCCGGTTTAGTTTTTTCATTATTGCCTATTACGCGGTCAACCTCTGGCATTTGGGCAAAAGTCTCTGGCTCGATTTGTGCGGCGCATCCGGAGACAATTATATTCGCATTTGGATTTTCACGTCGTGCCCGCCTTATGGCTTGCTTGGCTTGGCGAACAGCTTCTGCGGTAACAGCGCAGGTGTTCACCAATACTATTTCGTCATTCTCTATTCCGATTGCGGCATTCTTCATGGCTTCGGTTTCATGAAAATTTAGCCGACAGCCCATAGTAATAGTTTTGATGCCGCCAGTATTTCGGGCGGTTTCACTTTTCGTCGGCAAAATGTCTTTTTCTAGAATGGTCATAATTTTTAGCGCGCAAGTATTGAATTGCTGTGCGGCAATTACGATATTAACAGTCTAATTGCAATTGCGCAAAAGGAGCGGATAAATGTTTGCAGATGGAATCCCAACTCAATGGGGTGTTGGTTTTGTTATTTCGGCCATTTTAGCTTTTTGGGGCGTGTTCAATATCGTTCAGAATAAAACTTCTGGTCCGCTCTCAAAAGCGATATGGACATATTTGGTTCTATTTGTTCCATTTATTGGATTTGTGCTTTGGCTATTATTTGGGCCCAAGGCGCAGAAAGAATAGGCGCTCAAGTAGCGAAGCGGTAGCGCAAATAAAAAGCGCTCAAGTAGCGAAGCGGTAGCGCAAGTAAAGATGCAAAAAAGCCCGCCAGATTGGCGGGCTTTTCGTTTGGGGAGGATGCTTTATATTGCGTGGCGCCTACGAATTTCCGATGCGCCATATATAAGGCCAACGGCAACCAATAGTCCGATAAAAAACTGCGGCTGCATCATAGAGTTTGCAACGCCTGATGATATGTGGCCAATTACGTCGACCAAACCATCAAAATTTGACCCATCCATTGTATGCGATTTAATCTGACGAATGCTTTCAATCATTGGCTGTGCGGTTATATGCTGCAATGGGATAAGCAAATAATCGACTAAGTTCGGCGCAAATAGTTTTGCCAAGATTGGAAGTAGAGCAATCGGAAGGACAGCTGCCAAGAATGGCGCTTTTGGTGCATAGGCTCCAACCGCCAAGAACCAAGCATAAATTGGAAGCGCCCACAATATGTAACCGATTAATGTAATGCTTACTACGGCCCAAAAATTAATCACGCTACTTGCAGCACTTGTGATGCTAATAACATTTATACCTATAAAGCTTAGACCTATATAGGCCAAAAACATAATTGCAAAATGCAGAGCGATACTTACTAAAAAGGCCGCACCAATCCCGCCGCCGACAATCGAGGTGAATTTTGCCGCGACGGTTTTTAAATCACTGACAGGGAGAGATTTCCAGAACATAATAGATCTGTCCTTGCGTTCCTCAAAGAGGCCTGATGATAGGACAAATATTATCGTCACTAAGGCAACCCAAATTGGCAATAAAGAGCCAATACCGCTGCCGAGAACAAATGCTTCGGCGGCTTTTTGGGAGTCTTCTGGGCCTAATTTACCGTCAAATGCTTTCTTATTGCCTTCCTTGTCTTGGACAACGACATTCCCGTCAGCGTCTTTATAGATTTTGAATTCTTCCCCATCGATACTTAGGGAGTTTACCGAAGAGCTGGGACCAAAATTGAAAGCACCATCGCTATTAAAATTTACCTTTCCAGTAACAACAGTCAATAGAACGATAGCCAATATAACGCCAGCTATAACAATTGGGGTAATGATTAGAGCGCCTTTATTATCATTAAGATCGCGCTTCATAAGGGTAAGAAACTGTTTCATTATTTTGATCCTACTTTTGATTTTGGGTTGTGCCGCGAATTATGCGGCGCAAAGAAATTTGTGTTTGCGGCTTTGGTTGAATTGTCGCTAACTGGAGCGCTTGGTTTGTTCTTGTTCAATATGATCATAAACATAATCTCCCCCTAACTTGCCAAAGCAACAAATATATCGGCCAAAGCAACGCGGCGCGGTTCGCCAAATTTAGACAATGTTTTTTCATCAACACCGTCAAATACCATTGAGGTCCTTCCCATCAGGGCGCGGGTATAAATTGGATTAAGGGCGAGAGCCGCATCTTTTTGCGAATCGCCGACATCAATCGCGAAAAATCTATTTGCCACATCCTCTAAAGAAGCGTTCAAAGTTACATTGCCGTCCTTTATGAAAATTGCATGGCTAAGGATCGGCTCGATTTCATCAATTTGGTGAGTGGTAACCAAGACAGTCCGCGTTTCGTCAAAGAAATCACGCAAAATCGCATCGTAAAAACCGCGGCGATTCATAATATCAAGGCCCAAGGTTGGCTCATCAAGGACAAGCAATCTTGCATCAATTGCCAAAGCGATTGCCAGATGAACTTGCACCGTCATGCCTTTGGAAAGAGTTTTGACCTTTGCATTTAATGGAATTTTCGCATTTTCAATTCGCTTAATTGCACGAACTCTATCAAAGCGTGGATGTAAATCACCGACCCAATCAAGTAGATCAGAAATCTTGGCCCATTTGGGAAGTGTCGCAACATCGGCAATAAAGCAAACGTCATTCATAATTGCGGCGCGTCCCAAAAGTGGGTTTTTGCCCATAACAGTCAATTCGCCTTCGAATGAAGAAAGCCCTAGAATGCAATTCAATAAAGTCGATTTGCCTGCGCCATTGGCACCAATAATGCCAACAATTTGCCCTTGTGGTATTTCTATATCGGTTGGCTTAAGGGCAACTTTTGCGCCATAAGATTTTGAAAGCCCGCGTGCTACTACCAATGGTGCGTTTGCATGCGATTCGCTGGCTTGTGTGTTTGTTGTTTGATCGCTCATAATTGTCCCCTATTTAAGAAGTTCTTTGGCGCTTAGCCCAAGCTGACTAATGCGGCTTTTTATTTCTGGCCATTCTACTTTTAAGAAAATCTCGCGTTCGCGCGCTAAAAGATCGCTTTGAATGCCTTGGGTAACATACATACCGAGGCCGCGCCGCTTTTCGATAAGGCCATCATCGACCAGTTCTGAGAAAGCTCTTGAAACTGTCAATGGATTGACGGCAAGCTCAATTGCCAATGTGCGAACCGAAGGAATGGCCTCGCCTTCTTTGAAGCTACCATCAAGAATTGCGGCAGAAAGCCTATCCTTGATTTGTTTCCAAATCGGCACGTCACCCTTCCAGTCTATAGAAATTCCAGCTGTCATATTAATAATCCTTGTTAGATGTGCCTTTGGTTGATGGAGGCCAACCAAAGGCACACCGATGCCCGAGGGCGCAACCTGTGATCAGAATGACAATCTGGAATCATAGGTGTTGCGCTAGAACATAGTGTATTACTAATCTATAACACTGGATGGGTCAATAAGTTTTTGCAGTCTCATGCAATAATAACGATGAGCCTTTAGTTTCTTATCAAATAATCAAATGCCCCGAGGCTTGCGGTTGCGCCGCCTGCCATTGAAATTATGATTTGTTTATAAGTATCAGCGACGCAATCACCTGCAGCGAAAACACCTTTTATATTGGTCTGGCCATGCTTATCGACAATAATTTCGCCAAAGCGCGATTTTTCGACTTCATCATTAAGCCATTCAGTATTTGGAACCAAACCGATTTGCACAAACACACCCTGTAGTTCGATGTGTGTCTCTTCAGAGGTCTCTCTATTTATAAAGCTTATGCCGTTTACTTTGTCAGTGCCGGTGATTTCTTTTGTCTGAACATTTTTATGAACACTTACGTTTGGCAATGAATACAATCGTCTTTGTAGAACTTCATCGGCTTTTAGCTCTGGCAAAAACTCTAAAAGGGTCACATGATTTACTATTCCGGCTAAATCAATTGCTGCCTCGACACCTGAATTGCCGCCACCAATGACTGCAACATCTTTGCCTTTAAAAAGTGGGCCGTCGCAATGTGGACAATAGGCAACGCCTTTGTTCTTGAATTCATCTTCGCCAGGGACGCCGAGATTGCGCCATCTTGCACCAGTTGCAATTATTGCGGTCTTTGATTTTAAAACAGCGCCATTCTCAAGCTCGATTTCAATTAGATCACTTTTACGAAGTGCTCTAGCGCTTTGAAGGTTCATAACATCAATATCATATTCTTTGACGTGTTCCTCTAGGCTTGCCACTAATTTTGGACCTTCGGTGTATTTCACCGAGATAAAATTTTCTATTCCCATAGTATCGAGGACTTGCCCGCCAAATCGTGTGGCAACTATTCCTGTGCGAATACCTTTTCGCGCGGCATAAATGGCAGCACTCGCGCCTGCTGGACCGCCGCCAATAATCAAAACATCATATGGCGCTTTATCGTTTAGGATTTTCGCATTGCGTGCTTCGGAACCAATATCAATTTTGGCAATAATCTCTTCGATAGTCATCATGCCATTTCCAAACAATTCACCATTAAGATAAACGGTCGGAAGGCCCATAATTTCCTTTTCTTCAATTTCGGATTTGAAGACGCCGCCATCAATCATAGTATGGCTAATATTGGGGTTTAAAACCGCCATAGTATTTAAAGCTTGGACCACTTCGGGGCATATATGGCAGGTCAATGAAACATAGGTTTCAAAGTGGAATTTGCCTTGGATGTTTTTAATTTGCTCGATCAGGGCGCTATCAATTTTCGGCGGGCGGCCACTGGATTGCAAAATCGCCAAGACCAAAGACGTAAATTCATGGCCTAGAGGAATGCCCGCAAATGCAATTCCCTTATTGGCAATGGCAAAACTTGGCGTTCTATCTAGGTCTTTTTCAACCACTTTTATATGATACTTAAGGCCATTAGTGGCATCTGCGATTTCATTGACCAAAGCGCGCATTTCCACTGAGACAGAATCCGCTTTAGCGCAAAGCTCGAAATTGATATCGCTTTCAAGCATGCCAAGATACTGGATTAATTGCGATTTAATATTTGCCTCGAGCGCCATATTACTTTTCCTTTGGTTCAAATTTTGGGCGCAATTCTGCCTACTCCTCTTTCACAATAAAAGAAGAGAGGCAGATCGCTTGGGGGTCTTGGTTTGGAGTTTTTAGATTTTGCCGACTAGATCAAGGCTAGGCGCAAGAGTGGTTGCACCTTCTTCCCATTTAGCAGGGCAAACTTCACCTGGGTGATTACGAACATAAATCGCGGCTTTAGTTTTGCGCAAAAGCTCGCGCGCATCGCGGCCAATGCCGCCCGCATTGATTTCAATAATTTGGATTTTGCCGTCTGGGTCAATCACGAAAGTTCCGCGATCTGCTAGGCCGGCTTCTTCAATCATTACGCCAAAATTGCGAGTGATTGTGCCGGTTGGATCACCAATCATTGGATAATTGATTTTTTTGATAGTCTCTGAGCTATCATGCCACGCTTTATGGGTGAAGTGAGTATCAGTTGAAACCGCATAAATTTCGACGCCCAATTTTTGGAATTCCGCATAATTATCGGCCAAATCGCCAAGCTCGGTTGGGCAAACAAATGTGAAATCTGCCGGATAGAAAAATACAACAGACCAGCCACCTTTAAGATTGGCATCACTTACTTCAAAAAAGCCTTTGCCGTTTTGAAAGGCGGTAGCTTTGAAGGGTGATACTTCGGCACCAATCAAAGACATTGGCATGTAAATAGCATCATCAAAATCATTATAAGACATAGTTTTTCCTCTTAAAATCTTGCACCTAAAATAGCGCTAGAGCCCTTATGCGCTTTTGCAACAAATTTGTCCAATCAATTGTTTTTGACATTACAATAGATTTTGTCTATATTAATTCAATGCGACTACCATCAATAAGACAATTGCATTTTCTTGTCGCTCTTGCCGACAAGGGCTCATTTATAACAGCCGCTGAAAGCGCTTTTGTGACACAGCCGTCTTTGTCCGCAGGTATAAAAGAGCTTGAGCAGATTTTAGGCGCGCAATTGGTTGAACGGGGCCGCAAGGGGGTTAAATTTACGCCGGCTGGCAAAATTGCGATTGCAAATGCACGCAATATTCTCAATTTGGCGGTTGACCTAAAAGAGCAAGTTGCAGCAGCTGCAGAGCCATTAACCGGCACATTTCGCCTTGGTATAATTCCCACTATTGCGCCATTTATGGCTAAAAGCGCTGTGCCAAAACTAAAGCAAGACTATCCGCAGCTAAAGCTTTACCTAAGAGAAGAACAAACCGCTAGACTTATTGAAGGGCTTCGCAACCATGAACTTGATGCAGCGATTTTGGCGCTTCCCTATGAAGCAGCAGGAATTGAAACCATGTCGCTTTTTGGCGATGAGTTTCTCCTTATTGCCCCAAAGAATCACCCCTTGGCGCAAAAGGAAAAACTAACCGTTAATGATTTAGACCTTAGCGAGCTATTGCTTCTGGAAGATGGGCATTGCCTAAGGGATCATGCCCTTAACTTATGCAGTGCGCCAGGGCTTGGGCAATATGAAATTAGCGCAACATCGCTTTTTACATTGGTGCAAATGGTTGCTGGCGGTATGGGAATATCGCTTATTCCGAAAATCGCAAAAGACGCGGGCCTTGGCCTAGACGAAGTATTGGTGCGCGCCTTTACACCAAAAATAATTGGCCGCGAAATTGGCCTAGCTTGGCGTAAAGGCTCGAGCCGCATTAATGAGGCGCGCATTCTTGCAAATATTCTTTGCCCGCCGCCAAAAACCTAAGATTTAGCTTCGGCCAATCTTTTTGCGCGCCATTTCATCGGCAATCTCATTGGTTGGTTTGCCTTTGGCTTTGGATTCCTCAAGGATTTGCGCTAAGGTATCGGGAATTTGCATTACGTGCTTTTCAACAATGGATGCATCATAGTTTCCACCAACCTCATAGGAAACATTTATAATACCGCCAGCATTGGCAACATAATCTGGCGCATAAATAATGCCTCTATCATAAAGAATTTGGCCGTCTCCTTTGCTCGCCAATTGGTTATTAGCGGCGCCGCAAACAATTTTTGCCTGCAAAGTTCTAATGCTTGCGCTATTGAGAATTGCACCAAGCGCACATGGCGCTAAAACATCGCATTCCATGTGCAAAACGTCATCTAGACCTACTATTTGGCCACCACTTTGGTCTGCGGCCTTTTGCGCGCGCGCGCTATCGATATCGCTAACAAAAACCTTTGCCCCAGCTTCGCCAAGGCGTCTTGCAAGATCGGATCCAACCGCACCTGCGCCCTGAATAGCAACTCGCACCCCCTTTAGGTCGGTGTTTAATTCCTTTTGAACACAAAGCTTGATTGATTCGAAAACACCCAAAGCGGTCATAGGCGAAGGTTCGCCGCCAAAGCCCAATTTAGGATCACGCCCAAATACATGATTGGTTCTTGTGGCGATTGCTTCCATATCCGCCAAAGTCATGCCAACGTCTTCTGCAGCTAAATATTTGCCGCCAAGACTTTGGATTGCATCGCCAAGAGCATGCATCAATTCTGGGCTCTTGTCGGTTTTGGGATCCCCAAAAAGAACAGCCTTACCTCCGCCCAAAGCAATACCGGCCAAAGCGTTCTTATAAGACATGCCCTTGGAGAGGCGCAAAACATCAGTAATTGCTGATTCGCTACTAGTATAGGGCTGCATTCTAACCCCGCCGCCCGCTGGACCAAGGTGGGTCGAATGGACAGCTATAATTGCCTTTAGGCCGCTTTTGGGTTCACGAAAAAAACTAACTATTTCGTGGTCATCAAACTCTTGATGACTATACATTATTGGCATTTTTATTCCTTATATTTCTTTGGTTTTGCTTTTTCTTTGCGGTAGCTTTAGGTCAACATCAGGGTTGCCATTCGCGCTCATCATAATGGCAATACCGCGAGTTGATGAAAATTGCGCCATTATTATCATCATCATAACACTTATGGGAACCGCTAAAAACATACCGGCGCCACCCCAAATTTTTCCCCAAAAAGCTAAAGATAGGAAAACCACGAGTATAGATATGTTTAAACTATCACCCGTCATGCGCGGTTGAATAATATTGCCGACAATAAATTGAATTGCTTGAGTTACCCCTAAAATAATCAAGGCGGGCGCAATGGTTGGAAACTGCACTAATGCAAATATCATTGGCAAAGCAGTCGCTACGACCCCGCCAAGCGCCGGAATATAGGAAAGCAAAAATGTCATAAGCGCCCAAAAAAGCGCATTCTTTAGGCCTAAGACTAAGAACAAAATATAACAAGCGATTGCAATCACTAGGCCGGTTATGGTTTGCACCCATAGATATTGCTCCATAGAGCGGCGAATGGCGCCTGTGATTGCAATTACCCTATCGCGCTCTTGGGCATTATCAATCATATTGACGATTTTTCGCGGCAGTGCAGCTTGGGCGGCAAAAAGGCATAAAACATAAATCAAGACAAAAAGTGCCTCGCCGCCAAAGCTTGTTAAGGCATCGCCAACCCCGTTTAAGATTTTTGATGGGTTAACTTTTGCAAATAGATCGCTGACGGTTGGCGGTTGACCCGCAATTGGCAGCATTCCATAAACCTGCGCAATTACTTGATCTAACCTAACGTGATAGGTGCTTAGATCATGTGAAAAGCTTCTGGCATATTGTGCGACAAAGGCAACAACTGATGCCAAACTAAAAAACACCAATAAGAGTGTAAATGGCACCGCAAGCTTACGCGGTATTTTAGGCACACGGCTATGAATAAATACCGCAAGGCCATCAATCGTGAGCCAAAGAAATATTGCCAAAGCCAAAGGCGTGAGCAAATCCGCGAAATAAATTAAGCCTGCAATTACCACTGCAGACGCTAATATATTTCTCGAAAGGCCCGAAACATTACTCATAGATAATCCAAACTTCAAAAAAGCTGTGCCAAAATACATAGCAACATTGTCTTGTATAGTGAATTATGGTCAAAGAAAAAAGTGTATTTACCAATTCTGAGGTGATTGAAAATGGATAATTCAATATTTATTGGCGGAACCGGTGAAGCGGGCTCTTACATTGGCCTTAATCTAAAACGTGCCAATCGTCATGGCCTTGTCGCTGGCGCAACCGGCACCGGTAAAACCGTTACATTGCAAATTTTGGCAGAGGGCTTTGCAAGAGCTGGTGTTCCGGTTTTTGCTGCTGACGTAAAGGGCGACTTATCGGGTGCGTCGCAAGTATGGGAGCCTTCAGAACCATTTAAAGCCCGTGCACAAAAACTTGGAATGATGGATTATAGAGCCGAAGCCAGTCCCGTTGTGTTTTGGGATCTTTATGGAAAATCTGGCCATCAAATTCGCACCACTATTTCTGAAATGGGGCCTTTATTACTTTCGCGCCTAATGGAAGTATCGGATGCACAATCTGGGGCATTAACGATTGCCTTTAAAATGGCCGATGATGAAGGTCTTTTATTGCTTGACCTAAAAGATCTAAAAGCAATTTTTGACTATATGGTCGATAATACCGAGGAAGTTTCAAAAAAGTATGGCCTTATTACTAAACAAGCTGTTGGTGTTTTACAACGTAAAGTCTTAGAACTCGAACAAGCGGGCGCGGACCAATTTTTCGGTGAGCCAGCTCTAGATTTAAGTGATTTAATGCGCACGGACTTGTCAGGACGCGGCATTATAAATATTCTTGACGGCACCAAATTAATGAATTCGCCAGCTTTATATTCAACATTCTTGCTTTGGATGGTGGCCGAATTATTTGAAAAGCTTCCGGAAGTTGGCGACCCCGACAAGCCGAAATTAGTTTTCTTTTTTGATGAGGCGCATTTATTATTTAAAGATGCCCCTAAATCTCTGCTTACCACTATAGAACAAGTGGTGCGCCTTATTCGCTCCAAGGGCGTTGGCATTTATTTTGTAACCCAGAACCCACAAGACATTCCAGAATCAGTTCTCGCACAATTGGGCAATCGCATCCAGCATGCACTTCGCGCCTATACGCCATCAGAGATGAAGGCTGTAAAAATCGCCGCAGAAAGCTTTAGGGAAAACCCTAAATTTGATACCGAAGGCGTTATTGGCGAACTCGGTGTTGGCGAGGCCTTGGTTTCAACTTTGGACGAAAAAGGCATTCCAACAATTGTTGAACGAACATTCATTCGTCCGCCATCATCAAGAGTTGGTCCAGCTACACCTGAAGAGCGGGCGCGCGTGATTTCCGCAAGTCCAATTGGCGCGCGCTATGATACAGTGCTCGATAGAGAATCAGCTTTTGAAATTTTATCAAAAAAAGAAGCCGAGATTGAAAGCGCGCAAGCACATATTGAGGCCGAAAAGCAAGCCGCCAAAGCCGAACGCGATGCGCCGCAAAACGACGGCGGTGGTCTATTGGGCGGTCTATTGGGCGGCAATCGCGGCCGTGGGCGGCGCGGCGACACTTTGGTGGAAACCGCCGCAAAATCTATGGTTCGTCAAGTTGGTTCGCAGGTTGGTCGCGCACTCTTACGCGGAATTATGGGAAGCCTTAAACGATAAGGCCTCATATCGCCACCTTCGCTGCGCTATCGATTAAAAATATTGTTTCTTTTTCGCGCCACTTCCGGGAAAGGGTTTTACATCTAGCTTGGTCCAATGTTGGGCCTTGGTCACGCTTTCGCCCATTGGGCATTTGTCGGATCCTTTGCCACGAAAATAGCCTTTTTGCCATTTTTCTTTGGCGGCCTGCGAATCCGGAATATTCAATTCCTCGTTAAAGGCTTGGCGCGACCTATGAAATTCGTCATAGGCTGCTTTTAAATCTGGCTCATTGTCAATCGGAATATAGGCGGGCTCCAATTGCTCAAGCGCAGAAATATTAACTGGAAAAATATGGGCAAACGGCTCGCCCTTTTCAAAGCGCACAGGGAAAAACGGGCGTGTAATAACCCAATTCATAGTAAATGTATAATGCGACCAATCGGTCTCTATTATTCCGCTCATGGCGTAAATGCCGTCTTTGGGGCTATTCATCGGGCCGGTTACCATCAATTGAGTGCCGGGCGGCGTGCGAAAAAGCTGGCTGATATGAAAGGTCAAAACCCCATGGCCAAAATGGCTTACTGGATGAGGCCAGCCGTCGTCCAAAACATCGATTTCTATTGCATCGGTTTCAGGACCACCGTTCCAAATTGCCTCAAACGTGCATGGGCTTAGAAGTTCCCAGCCAAATTGATTTGCGATATTAAGTGGTAAACAGCGATAGGCAAAGCGGCTAGAGGTTCCGTCCATAAATTCGCGCTGCGCTGGTGCGGGCCTTGATGGCGTTGGTGCAAAACCCAAAGTATAGGCAATTATTTTTTGCTTTGCGCCTTTTGTTGGATCGTGGGGACATTTGTCTTCGGCTTTTATTTGGGGCGCTTGATTTTCGCCATTTGGCATTAATAGGCCAGTTCCGTCCACGGCCTCGTGCCAGACGGTTTCACGGGTAATTTCTTTTGCGCTTGATTTCGGCAATTGCGCGGCAATATTTGGTTTTTTAGCTTTTGGCTTTGGTGATTTGTGCTTTTTCATTCCCCAAAGTCTAAGCAAAATGGCGCGTTTGTCCATAGCCAAAAGCGCATTGCATTGCCAAAATCCTAAACTAAGACTTGCGATATTTTGCCGCTTATGGGTTTAGCTAAGTTAAAATAGCGCCCATTTTAAAATAAGAAATATCAAAGCCCATAGAACTAGAGAAGAAACAGCGGCGAATATTAGAGTATATCCAGCACCCCATTTACGGCGCACTCTTGGGCTCGTTTCATGGTGCCGATTGCCAGCTAGGGTTTGATTGCGACTTGTCATAGCATAAAATCGCGTCAAGGAATGAATATTTGCTTAATTTGCTATTCGGCGGCCACTTCTATATCGCCTCGTGCGGCCTTGGTGAAAGGAAAGGCCAATTGCCCAAGAATTGTTTTGGGAACATAGTCTTCGTAAAGGCCGGTCTTTCCAGGTAATTTTCCTTCGGGCATATAGAAAGTGCCAAAGATTACATCAAGAATCGGGAAAGTCGCGGCAAAGTTTTTATTGCCGCCTTCTTCAGGGCTAGTGTGATGCCATCTATGGAAAATTGGGCTGGCAAAAACATATTTTAATGGCCCGAATGTCCAATTCAGATTGGCGTGGACCATCGCTGAATATAGCATATTAAACGGCGCGAGCACGGCTAATGAATAAGGGGTAAAGCCCATCCAAAGCGTCAAAGCATTGGCAAAAACCGTGTGGCATATAATATTTAATGGATGGAAGCGAACGCAATGCGCCCAATCAAGATTTTGTGCACCATGATGGATAGAATGATACTTCCATAGATTACCGCCATGAAAAATCCTATGGGTCCAATAAAGCGAAAAATCTTGGATTAGCATAATCGCGACCAATTGCGCCCAAAACGGCATTGCCATGACCCAATCTGCGCCTTGTTTTGAATATTGAATTGCCGCTTCGGTATCGCCGGCGAAAATAATATAAAAACCGGCAATAATCATAGCCGTCGAAACTGCGCCAACAAATAAAGGTGTCGCAAGCCAATATATCACATCAATATAGAAATCCTTGCGTATCTTTGGTTGGCTCTTATCGTGCGCAAAAAATTCTTGCAGGATAGAAAAAATTGCAAAACAAGTTAAAAGCCAAATTCCAGCCTGAATCGATGGAGTGTCTTTGACAAATTCAAACATACTAGTGATGGACATATGGTTTTCCTAAAATTATTTGGCTATTGTGGGGCAAAGTGATTAAAGCAGAGTTTAAAATACTGAAAATTGCTGATGTTCCAAATAATGGTGCTGTCATTGTCGATATTTGGCCAAAAGGCGAGTTGATATCAATTATCCTTGCGCGCAAAAATACCGAAATTTATGGGTATATTAACCGATGTCCGCACGCCGGTTGGCCACTCGAAAATTTTAATGGGACCTTTGTTTTTACACCAAACGGTGAAATTGTTTGCGCTGCACATGGCGCAATTTTTGATGTGACAAATGGTCACTGCCTTGGGGGTCCAGGGCAAGGCAAGCCTTTGCAAATATTTCCAATCACCATAAGAGATGATTTGATAATTATAGGAGATGAAAAGAATTGACATCCGAGGCACATGGGCTTGGCACCACTATCTCATTGCGTGAGATTATGGTCATTTTGGGCGCTGCTGCAATTATAATTCCACTTTTTTATCGAATGAAAATTTCGCCGGTCTTGGGATACATTCTTTGCGGTGCAATGCTTGGCCCCTCTGGCCTTGGCGCATTGGCAAACCAATTCGAATTCTTGCGCCCTTTTACCATTAAAGAGTCGTCGTCAATCAAAACCATGTCAGAACTTGGTGTGATGTTTCTTTTGTTTGCAATCGGGCTCGAGCTTTCTTTTGAACGTCTAAAGAAAATGCGGCGCATGATTTTCACTTTGGGCGGCCTGCAGTTCGGATTGTCTACAATATTAATTGCTCTAATTTGCATTTTCTTTTTTGAAGTATCAAAAACTGCCTCTTTGATTATTGGTATCGGCCTTGCACTTTCTTCGACCGCGATAGTTATGCAAATCTTGACTGAAAAAAAGCGAATTAGTGCGCCTGAAGGTCGCGCATCATTTGGTATTTTATTATTCCAAGATATAGCGATTATTCCAATAATCTTTGCTATTTCACTTATCGCGCCAGAGCGTCTCGGGCTTGGGTTTTTGCCGTTTATAAAGGCCTTGGCGCTCTCTGTGATTGTTGTTGCCGCCGTGATTATAATTGGCAGATTATTGCTGCGGCCATTATTTCGCGCGGCAGCAGCAATTGATGGGCCAGAAATCTTTATGGCCGCAAGCATTTTGGTGTTAATCGTGACCGGTCTTGCAACAAGCGCTGCGGGGCTGTCTATGACATTGGGTGCATTTTTGGCTGGTGTGCTTTTGGCGGAAACTGAATATCGCCGCGAAGTAGAAGCGACAATTCAGCCGTTTAAGGGCCTTTTGTTGGGGGTATTTCTGGTTTCGGTCGGCATGAGTGTTGATATCGCCAATTTGTTTGAACGGCCTTTTGCAATTCTTGGGGGTGTGGCTGCACTTGTTAGTGTCAAAGCGATTTTAATTGCAGGTGTCGGCCCGCTTTTAGGGCTAAAGCCAAGAGCTGCTCTTTATGCCGGCATCTTGCTTGGCGGCGCTGGCGAGTTTGCATTTGTTATAATTGGCCTTGCGCGCGAATTATATTTGGTTGGCCCAAGATCTGCGGATTATGCTTTGACGGTTGCCGCAATCTCTATGTGTTTGACTCCGATTTTGGCGATTATACTTGAAAGCGGAAACCGAAAAAAGGCCCCAATAATTGATGAAAAGGACAAGGTTGAACATGATTCTATGCATGATGTTGGTCATGTTATCGTAGCCGGCTATGGGCGGGTTGGTGAAACTGTCGTCGAATTATTAGAAGCCCACAAAATTCAGTATTTGGCGGTTGATCTGGACATAAAGCGTGTAAGCGAAGCAAGAAATTTAGGCAAGCGAATTTATTACGGCGATTTTTCTAAAACAGAATTTATGCGTGCTTGTGCATTTGATACTGCCAAAGCTTTGGTAATTACAATGCATGGCGAAAGCCAAGTCTCGGCAATTGTCAAAGCCGCGCGCTCGGTTCGCAGCGATATTCCGATTGTGGTGCGCGCAAAAGATGGAGCGCACGCTCGAAGGCTTTATGATTTGGGTGCTAATGAGGCGGTCCCAGAAACCCTAGAGGCGAGTTTGCAATTGGGCGAAGCAATATTGGTCGAGGCAGGGGTGCCAATGGGCAATATTATAGTATCTGTTCACGAAAAGCGCGCAAATATGCGCGAGGAAATCTTAGAATCATCAACTGCGACAACACCAAGCGAAAGACTGCGCGTAATAAGAGAAAAGCCACGTGCCTGAGTTGTATAAATATTGCTTCTTATTGCTCTTTGGCCCGCTCGACATAGCTCCCGTCTTCGGTAAGAACTACGATTTTGGTTCCGGTCGGAATATATGGCGGAACCATTACTCTGAGGCCATTTTCCAGTGTCGCTGGCTTGTAAGATGAAGATGCGGTTTGGCCTTTTGTTGTTGGCTCGGTGTCAACAATCTCTAGGGTCACGCGGGTCGGCAAAGTAACGGCCAAAGGAACTTCGTTGAAAATGGTAAGATATACTTCCATATTTTCTTGTAGATACATGGCATCATCGCCCATAGTATCGCGCGATACCAAGACTTGTTCGTAATTATCTGGGTTCATGAATACATAATTATCACCATCATCATAAAGATAATTGTGCTTTATGTCTTCGACAAATGCTTTTTCAACTTGGTCAGTGGTTTTGTAGCGCTCGGTTACTTTAATGCCATCAACAATGCGGCGCATTTCAACCTGTGTAACCGGCGTGCCTTTGCCGGGGTGAATGTTTTGAGTAGTCAAGACAACGTATAATTTATTGTCGCTATGCTCGATGACATTGCCTTTGCGGATACTTGATGCGATTACTTTTACCATGAGTGCCTCTATTTTCAAAAGCGCTTTAAGCTATAGTTGAGAAAAACTCAAATGATTTAGTGAGGAAATCAATTTGCATTGGTGGGATAAGCAAAACTTCAAAGACAAGAAGCCATTTCTAGAAGCGCGAAATAAAGTAAAAGCGTCACTTAGAAATTGGTTTAACGCGAAAGATTATACCGAAGTGGAAACCGGCCAATTACAAATTTCACCCGGTAATGAAGTCCATTTATTGGGCCTAAAGACAATTTGGAATTCGCACATTGGCCAAAGCCATGATCTATACTTCGCTACAAGCCCAGAATTTTCTTGTAAGAAACTAATCGCCGCTGGTGAAACAAGGATTTTTGAATTTGCGCGGGTTTTTCGGGATAGAGATATAGGCCCGCTTCATTCGCCAGAATTTACAATGCTTGAATGGTATAAAGTGGGCGCTGATTGGCACGAAATTATTGATGAAACCCTCGAAGTTTGCAAAATCTCCGCCAAAGCTAATGGCGCCCCAAATTATATTTGGAAAAACCTGTCTATTCCCATCGAAACTCAGCCAATAAAACTAAAAGTCGCTGAAGCTTTTCGGCAATATGCAAATATAGATTTAGACCAAGTTTTAGGCGAAAATGGTGAAGCAAAACGTGATGAATTTGCTCTATGTGCGCGAGAAGTCGGAATAAATATCGAAGCCTCTGATGATTGGTCGGATATTTTTACCAAAATATTGGTATCAAAGATTGAGCCTAATCTTGGCATAAAAGCACCGACTATTTTTTATGAATATCCTTATCCAGAAGCGGCGCTTGCGCAGCGCTGCAAGCACGATAGGCGATATGTCGAACGCTTCGAGCTTTATATTTGCGGCATAGAGATTGCCAATGGTTTTGGCGAATTAATTGATGCCAAAGAACAAAGAGAGCGTTTCGAAAAAGCAATGAACAAGCAAAAAGAAATCTATGGAAATGCATTTCCAATAGATGAAGAATTGCTTGACGCTTTGGGCCAAATGCCGCAGACTTCGGGCGTCGCATTGGGTTTTGATAGATTAATAATGCTTGTAAGCGGCGCACGTAAAATTGATGATGTTTTATGGACACCATTCCCAATAAATTGAAATAATTTGGAGGCAATCTTGAAAGAGCACTATATCGCGGGAAATGATGGGGTTAAGACTTTTGTTTTAGAACTTCCGGCAGTTGGCGTTGAAACCGGCCCACCTATTATTTGCCTACATGGCCTAAGCCGCAATCATCGTGATTTCGAAGATATTTTTGAACTACTCCAATCAGAGGGCAGAAGGGTTTTTGCTTTTGATATTCGAGGCCGCGGCAATTCTGATTGGGATAAGAACCCTTCGAACTATAACCCTCTAACTTATTTCCAAGACGTGCAAAATTCGTGCAATCATTTGGGAATTGAAAAGGCAGTTTTTATTGGCACTTCAATGGGCGGCATTATTTCTATGCTCTTGGGTGCATATAGCCCGAATTTAGTTGCAGGAATTGTGCTTAATGACGTTGGCCCTGAAGTTGCGCCCGAAGGCATAGAGCGTATAAAGTCATATATTGGTCAATCAGCAAGTTTTAAAAATTGGGACGAGGCCGCTGAAGCAATAAAGCAAATTGCCGTTTATGCTTTCCCTTTTCGGGCTGATGATATTGAGTTTTGGAAGAAATTTGCGCACAAAACTTGTATTCAAAAAGATGATGTAATTGTTTTCAATTATGACCCAGCCATTAAGCAGGGGCTAAATACCCAAGACGAGGGTGCAGCCGCTCCAACATTATGGCCACAATTTGAAATGTTAAAGGATATGAATATTGCTTTGGTGCGCGGCGAGGATTCAGATATTCTATCAAAAGAAATAGTCGCAAAAATGCTTTTGATAAAGCCTGATCTAGAAGTTTTTGAAGTGCCAAATACTGGTCATGCCCCTTTGCTCGATGAAAAAGAAAGCATTTTAGCTTTAAAGCAAATATTATTGGCAACAAATTATACACCTTAAAGCTGCAAAAATATAACTTCTACTAAGAAATTTTTTGGAGAATGTAATTAATAATTAACTATAGTGGTCAATGTATAATCCAAACATAAATCATTTAGGGATGTTTGCGATGATTTCGGCTCTTGATAAAATTACTATTTCCAAAAAGCTCCCCATTGTAATCGGTGGTCTTGCGTGTATCGCGGCAATTTGCACTGGCGCAACGGCGTATATGGCGGCTGCTTCTACCGGACACAAAACCGCACTTGAAC